>JBDSAB010000203.1:0-5516 GCA_039922395.1 Caldimonas sp. | reverse complement strand
CGATCAGGCCCAGCACCATCAGCGAGAAGTATTCGGCCGGTCCGAACTTGAATGCGAGTTCGGTCAACGGCGGCGCGAACGCGGCGATGATGATCGTGCCGACGCAGCCGGCGAAGAACGAGCCGAGGCCGGCGGCGGCGAGCGCTGCGCCGGCACGCCCCTGGCGCGCCATCTGGTAGCCGTCGATCGCGGTGACGACCGAGCTCGATTCGCCCGGCACATTGATCAGGATCGCGGTGGTCGAGCCGCCGTACTGCGCGCCATAGTAGATGCCGGCCAGCATGATCAGCGCCGGCGTCGCGTCGAGCGCGTAGATCGACGGCAGCAGCATCGCGATCGTCGCGACCGGACCGATCCCCGGCAGCACCCCGATCAGCGTGCCGAGCACGCAGCCGAAGAACGCATACAGCAGGTTGATCCAGGTGAAGGCGACCCCGAAACCGAGGGCGAGGTTGTTGAGCAGATCCATGTGACAGCCCTCTGAACGTTCTGGTTGATCGGCGCCGTCACTGCATGAATCGCGGCCAGAGCGGGATGGTCAGCTTCAATCCAAGGATAAAGACAAGCCAGCAGCCGATCGTCAGGACGACGACGCTGGCCAGGACGCCGCGCCAGCTGAATTCATCGCCGGCAAAGCTGGCCATGATGATCAACACCGGCACCGTGATGAACATGCCCAGCCGTTCGAGCAAGAGACCGAACACCGTGATCGCCGCAACGATGATGAGGAGTGGCTTCCACGCGATGCTGCCGATCGGGTCGCCATTGGCGGATTCGATCGTCAGCGACTTGAACAGGACGATCGCGCCGAGGATCGCCATGATGACGCTCAGCATCAGCGGGAAGTAGCCCGCGCCGGGCCGGGCGGACGTGCCCATCGAGTAGTTCGTCGCACCGATCGCGAAGCCCGCGCCGACCAGGACGAACATCAATCCGGACACGAAGTCCCGTTGACTCTTGATCTTCACTCCGCACCCCTCGACAGACGTTGTTGGGGCGGATTCTAGGCATGCCCACTGGATGGGCATGTCTGGTTTACACGTAGCGTCGGATCACTCCCACGCAGGGGTCGAACGCAGCACTTCGTCGAGTGTGGTGCTGCCTTCCGCGACCTTCATCGCGCCGGCCAGGCGCAGGGGTCGGAGGCCGTCCTGCAGGGCCTGCTGACGCAACTTCGCCGCATCCGGAATCGGCTGGATGTGGCTGCGCGCCGCATCGCCGACGGTCAGCAGTTCGTACAGGCCGGCACGCCCCCGATAACCCGTCATGCGGCATTCGAGACAGCCGACCGGCCGGTACGGCCGGACGCCCCCATTCAGGCGCCACGGCCGGATCGCCGCATCAAGCGTCTCCCGCGTCGTGTCGACATCGAGGGTCTTGCAGGCCGGGCACAGCGTGCGAACGAGGCGCTGCGCGAGCACGCCGATCACCGTCGACGCGATCAGATAAGGCGCGACGCCGAGATCGTGCAGCCGCGTGATGGCCGATGCGGCGTCGTTGGTGTGCAGCGTGCTGAAGACCAGGTGGCCGGTGAGCGCAGCCTGGATCGCCATCTCGGCGGTCTCGAGGTCGCGGATCTCGCCGACCATGATGATGTCCGGATCCTGCCGCATCAGCGCGCGCAGCCCTTCGGCGAAGTTGAGATCGAGAACCGGCTGGACCTGGGTCTGGTTGAAGGCCGGCTGGATCATCTCGATCGGGTCTTCGATCGTGCAGACGTTCACCTCGTCGGTCGCGAGGCGACGCAAGGTCGAATAGAGCGTCGTCGTCTTCCCCGAACCGGTCGGGCCGGTCACGAGGATGATGCCGTGCGGCTTGGCGACGAGCTCCTCCCAGCGCTTGCTGTCGTGGCTGCCGAAGCCGAGGCGGTCGAGCGTCTTGACCGTCGTGTCGGGATCGAAGATGCGCATCACCATCTTCTCGCCGAACGCGGTGGGCAAGGTCGCGAGGCGCATCTCGACTTCCTCGCCGGCCGGATTGCGGGTCTTGATGCGGCCATCGAGCGGGCGGCGCTTTTCAACCACGTCCATCCGGCCGAGCAGCTTGACCCGCGCAATCATCGCGCTCATCACGCCGGGCGGCAGCTGGTACACCGTGTGCATCACGCCGTCGATCCGGAAGCGGATGACGCTGCGCTCGCGGCGTGGCTCGAGGTGAATGTCGGAGGCCCGCTGGTCGAACGCGTACTGCCACAGCCAGTCCACAACCTGGACCACGCCCGAGTCGTTGGCATCGAGCTGCTTGGTGGTCTTGCCGAGCTCGACCAGCTGCTCGAAGTTGGCGATCGCCGAGGTCTCGCCCATCTTCACGGCGGCGCGCACCGAGCGCGACAGCGTGTAGAACTCGGTTGTGTAGCGGACGATCTCGAGCGGGCTGACGAGCACCAGCTTGACGGCCTTGCGCGTGTGGGCCTCGATCTCGGCGACCCAGGCGACGTCGAGCGGTTCGCAGGTGGCGATCGTCACCTCGGTAAGGCCGACGCTCAGTGGCAACGCATGGCGCCGCTCCGCGTAGGTGATCGACATGATCTCGGCGACCCGGCCGACGTCGACCTTCAGCGGGTCGATGCGCAGATACGGCAGTCCGCAGCGGGCGGCCAGCCACTGTGTCAGCCCTTCGGCATCGAGGACCTTGTCGCCTGCGCGCGGAGTCAGGTCGGCACTCGCCAGGCGCACGATCGGATGTTGCGAGCTCTGGGTGCCGGCGAAGCGGCGCTTCGTGCGCTCCGCATCGTCGGTCGAGATCACGCCGTCTTCCAGCAGCCAGTTGACCAGCAGCTGCCAGTCGAGCCGGCCGGCCGGGCCAGCGGACTTGGCCAGACTCAGCGGAGCCCGCGAAGGCGGCGTGGCAGCCGATCTGTCGGAAGCGACTTGCACGTCGTCGTTGACCGCGTCGCGGACCAGCGCGCCGGCAACCGTATCGGCCGCTGGCGTCAAGGCATGGGGACGGACCGGTTTCGGCTTCATGCAGGCAGTAAGTTGATGGGGAGCGGCGGCGGCAGCGTGCGCAACATGCGCAGCCACTTGGCCGCTGGCAGGCCGAACCGAGTTTCGATGTTTTCCGCACGAGCGGCAAGCGTCGACCGGTCCGGGATCGTGCCGGATTTCAGTGCCAGCACGATCGTGTTGCCTTCCTTCGTCGGTCGCAGGGTACGGACGCGCTCGGCGCCGAACGCCGAGGCGATGCGCGCCGCGCTCGTCTCGAAGCTGGCGTCCCGTCCGAACAGGTTCACCGAGAGCACCCCGTCGTCGGCCAGCAACGCAGCGCAATCCCGGTAGAAGCGGCGGCTGTCGAGCACCGGGCTCGCGGCCTCATGGTCGTAAAGATCGACGCACAGCACGCTCGCGCTGCCGCGACGCGCGGGATCCGCCACGTAGTGACTCGCATCCATCTCGATGACCTCGAGGCGCGGCGAGGCAGTCGGCAGGCGAAACCACAACCGACAGGCCTCGATGACGGTCGGGTTGAGCTCCACCGCAGTCGTCCGCATGCGCAGAACGCCATGGCAGAAGCGGGTGATGGCCGCGGCGCCCAGCCCCAGTTGCACAGCGTGTCCGTCGTTCAGCGCGTCGATCGGCCAAAGCAGCATCCACGCCATCATCCGCTGGATGTATTCGAGCTCGAGCGCCTTCGGGTCGGCGATCCGCATCGCGCCCTGGATCCACACGCTGTCGAGGTGCAGGTAGCGGACCCCGTCCGACTCCGAAATCGTTGCCGGCACCCCCGGCTTCACGCGACTTCGCGCCGTCATGCGACGCCATGCCGTTCGAAAGCGGAACGCCAGGCAGCCAGCTTGCGCTCGAAGCTCCAGCTTGCGTTGGCGGGGCTGGTCGACGGCAGTCGAATCACCTCGAGACCAAGCGCGAGCGTCCGTTTCATGGCGCGCGCCGACTCGCCGCCGTTGTGGGCCACTGCGCGCAACGCCGGCGCCAGCCGCTGCAGCTTCGCGAGGTCGTTGGGGCGAGCGGCCTCGATGTTGCTGTCGAGGCTGCCGACGCGCTGGCAACTTGCATAGACGTCCCAGAGCCCGACCCCGCGGTCCAGCATCGCCTGTAGCCGCGCCGCATAGTCAAGCGCAAAAAGGTCAGTGCCCCATAACGCCGACAGGATCGGCCAGAAGTGGTTGCGCGGATGGCCGTAGTACTGCTGCGCCTCCAAGGACGCCACGCCCGGAAAGCTGCCGAGGACAACCAGCCGCGTGCGGTCCGAGACCACGGGGCCGAGCCCCTCGAGCGCCGGGTTGTCGACCTCGGGCGCGTCGAGGTTCGGCGCGCCTGCTGGCCGTGCGCTCGAGCGGCTCGTGGACCTCATGGCAGGCGCGGCAGCGCGGCGCGCGAATTGGCCTCGGCTGCTGCTTCCAGCTCGTCCACCGATATGCCGCGGAGGTCGGCAAGGGCCTGCGCGATGCGCGGCAGCTCGGCCGGTTCGTTGCGCGCGACCGCCCCGGCAGCGCGCTCGTCCGCGGTCCGGTACAGCCAGTGCGGCGGGATGTCGGGCGCATCGGTCTCGAGCACGATGGCGTCGATCGGGAGCTCCCGCGCCAGCGCGCGAATTCGCAGTGCGCGGTCGAACGTCATCGCGCCGCCGAAGCCGAGCTTGCAGCCCTGCTGCATAAAAGCGTCGGCCTGCTGCCGGCTGCCGTTGAACGCGTGTGCAATTCCGCCGGGTACATCGATCCGGCGCAGCAGTTTCGCCACTTCGTCGACCGCGCGCCGCGAGTGCAAAACGACCGGCAGCCCGAACTCCCGGGCCATCCCGAGCTGTACCGAGCAGAAGCGTTCGAGCCGTTCCGCGTCGAGGCCCGGCATGAAGCGATCGAGCCCGATTTCGCCGACGGCCACCAGCCGAGGATCGTCACGGTGGGCCGACAGCGCGTCATGCAGACGCTCCAGATCGTCGTCCGCCGCGCCGCCGACCGCGAGCGGATGGATGCCGAGGGCGTAGCAGTAGCCGTGTTCATGGGCAAGCGCCCGGACGGTGTCGAAGTTGTTGACGTCGACGGCCGGCAGCACGATCTGGCCGACCCCGGCAGCCCGGGCGCGGGCGACGACAGCGCCGAGGTCAGTCGAGAACTCGCGCGCATCCAGATGGCAATGGGTGTCGATCCACACCCCGGGATGATGCTTGAGCGCCGCTGAAGCGGCTTGCGAAGACAGGTCATACGGCGCGTGCTACTGTTCGAATGCAATCGGTAGAACGGGCTCGATCGGGCCGGTTCCTCCGCCTCTCGGGTCAGCCGGTTCGGGTGCCGTCGATGAAGAAAGTGCCGCTCTACAGTCGTTCGAGAAGGATCGCCGAGCCGGAGCCCGCGACGGCTGCCGCCGCCAGCGGGGCCACTGCTTCCGCTGCCGCCGCCGCGCCCGTGGCGGCAGCGCCGACCACGCGGCGCGGGCGCTGGAAGGCCGGCGCGCTGCGCCACGAACGGCGCCTGTGGGCGCTGGCGGTCGTCGCCCTGCTCGTCGGCGCGGTTCTGCTGAACCCGCGGCTGGCACCGCACGAACCCGCGCTGACGTTCG
>JBDSAB010000202.1:0-8960 GCA_039922395.1 Caldimonas sp. | reverse complement strand
TCGACCTCTTGTCGGAAGTTCAGCAGCTGCTCCTCGCTGATCCGCCCTTCCATGAACGCCCGGGCGTAGATGCCCGGCGACGAGTGGCCCTGGATGTACAGCAGGTCACCGCCGTGGCCTTCGCTCTCGGCGTGCCAGAAGTGGTTGAAGCCGGTGCCGAACATCGTCGCCAGGGAGGCGAAGCTCGAGATGTGGCCGCCGAGGTCGCCGCCGTCGGCCGGATGCAGGCGGTTCGCCTTGACCACCATCGCCATCGCGTTCCAGCGCATGTAGGCGCGCAGGCGTTCCTCGATCTCGATGTCGCCGGGGCTGCGCTCCTCCTGGTCGGTCGGGATCGTGTTGACGTACGCGGTGTTGGCCGAGAACGGCACGTCGATGCCGGCTTGGCGCGCGTGGCTGATCAACTGCTCGAGCAGGAAGTGGGCGCGATCGCCGCCTTCCGCGCCGATGACGGCGGACAACGCGTCGAGCCACTCGCGCGTTTCCTGCGAATCGGCGTCGTTCGCTGCGGCGCCAAGAAAGGTTTCGGGTACTGCTGACATGGCATGTCTCCTGACGGGCATGGGATGTTTTGAGCGAGTCTCGCACACGTCCGCGCTCGTTGCGAAGCGGGCGAACGCGGCCGTGGCTCGGCATCGGGTTGTTGGGTTCGACCCCCTGCAAGCCGGGGCCGGCAGGCGAAACGGTCGGGCTCGATAATCCCGGCATGCAAGCCACCCGGCCGCCGCCGAGCACCCCGACGACCCGCACCTGGCCTGAACGCCTGTTCGGCCGCTGGTGGCGGCGCCAGTCGGCCGCGCGCCAGGACCGCTACGCGACGCTCGGACCGCTGCTCTCGGTGCTGCTGTTCCTGGCCGCGATCATTTCGGCGTTCTGGTACCTGCGCAACGAGGAGTTCGAGCGCGAGCAGGAAGCGGTCAAGCGCGACACCGAGGTCGCACAGCAATCGATCCGCTTGCGCCTGATCGAGAACCAGGAGCAGCTGGTGCGGATCGCGCGCGAGATCGTGACCGGCACGCTCGATCGACAGGGCTTCTTGCAGCAGGCCGCCGGCTTCACGCAGGAACGTCCGGAGATCACCAACCTGATCTGGGTCAGCGCCGACCGCAAGAGCATCGCCAGCTATTCGGCGACGAGCTTTCCGCCCGAGACCGGGATCAGCGCGACCGACACACCCTCATCGCTGCCGATCGAGGGTGGCACGGGCGCGCCCGAGATCGCGTTCACAAACGCGCGCGACCAGCGTCAGACGGTCTACTCCCCGCCGTTCGCCGACAGCTTCGGAAATCCGGTGTTCCAGGCACAGATTCCACTGCTCGACCGCATTGCCTTCTCCGGCACCTTGATCGCCGAGTACTCGCTCGACCGCCTGGTGCGCTATTTCGTGCCGGAGCAGGTCTCGAGCCGCCACACGATCGCGCTGCTCGATGCCGGGGAGCACACGCTCGCCAGCACGGTGCTGACCAAGCCCGGCACTGCGCAGAAGCGGCCGTCGATCGTCCACGAGGTGCCGGTCGCACCCGCGGGCAACGGGATGGTGCTGCGCGGGCTCGGCCATCGCACCTCGATCGGCCTGATCAGCAACACGCTGTTCTGGATGGTCGTCGCGCTGTCCGGCCTGACGGTCTGGATGCTGCTCGGCACCTGGCGCCACATGGCGCGCCGGCTGCAGATGCAGACCGCGCTGGTCTCCGAGACCAACTTTCGCCGCGCGATGGAAAACTCGATGCTGACCGGCATGCGCGCGATGGACATGGAAGGCCAGATCACCTACGTGAATCCGGCGTTCTGCGCGATGACCGGTTTCGGCGAGGCCGACCTGATCGGTCAGCAGCCGCCGTTCCCGTACTGGCCGCTCGACCGCCTCGAGGAGAACGGTCGCCTGCTGGTCCAGGAGCTGCAGGGCAAGAGCCCGCCCGGCGGCATTGAAGTCAAGGTGATGCGCAAGGACGGGTCGACGTTCGACGCGCGCATGTACGTGTCGCCGCTGGTTGACCCAAAGGGCCAGCAGACCGGCTGGATGACGTCGATGACGAACATCACCGAAGCCAAGCGGATCCGCGACCAGCTGTCGGCATCGCATGAGCGCTTCACGACGGTGCTCGAGGGTCTGGACACCGCCGTCTCGGTGCTGTCGGTGCAGCGCTCGGAGCTGCTGTTCGCAAACCGCTCGTATCGGCTCTGGTTCGGCGCCGATTCGAAAGGCCATGCACTGCTCGCCGGTGACGATTCGGGCGTGCCGTTTGCAACCACCAGCGACGAGGCGGTCGACGACCTCGGTGGGTTGCCGACGCAGGAGCTGACCGAGGCCGGCTCCGACTCGCGCGAGATCTTCGTCGCGTCGCTGCAGAAGTGGTTCGACGTGCGCGCGCGCTACCTGCAGTGGACCGACGGCCGGCTCGCGCAGATGCTGATCGCGACCGACATCACCGAGCGCCGGCGCGCCGAGACGCTCGCCGCGAGCCAGGCCGAGAAGGCCCAGGTGACGAGCCGGCTCGTCACGATGGGCGAGATGGCGTCGTCGGTCGCGCACGAGCTGAACCAGCCGCTGACCGCCATCACGAACTACTGCAACGGCATGGTCACGCGCGTCAAGAACGACGCGATCGACAAGGCCGACTTGATCGCCGCGCTGCAGAAGACTTCGCGCCAGGCCGAGCGCGCCGGGCAGATCATTCACCGCATCCGCGCCTTCGTGAAGCGCAGCGAACCGCAGCGCCAGATCGCATCGGCGCAGAGCATCGTCGACGACGCGGTCGACCTTGCCGGCATCGAGCTGCGGCGTCGCAACGTCGCGATCCACACCTACGTCGCACAGCGGCTGCCGCCGCTGATGGCCGATCCGATCCTGATCGAGCAGGTCGTGCTGAACCTGCTGAAGAACGCTGCCGAGGCGATCGACAACGCGCACCTGCCGCCGGCGCGCCGCAACATCGAGCTGCGCGTCGTGCCGCTGCGAACCGCCGACGAAGGCGACGTGATCGAGTTCACGGTGACCGACATGGGCCCCGGCCTGAAGGACGAGGTCATCGCCCGCATGTACGAAGCGTTCTTCTCGACCAAAGCGGACGGATTGGGCATCGGGCTGTCGCTTTGCCGCTCCATCATCGAGAGCCACCGGGGGCGGATCAAGGCGACGAACCTCTACAATGGCGAGAGTGCCGTGGGCTGTCGTTTCACGTTCACGCTGCCCCTCGAACCTTCCCGAATTCAACCGGCCCCCGCGGCTGCCACTGCATGAGCCTGATCCCGAAAAAAGGCACGGTCTATGTCGTCGACGACGACGAGGCGGTGCGCGATTCGCTGCAATGGCTCCTCGAGGGCAAGGACTACCGCGTCAAGTGCTTCGACTCCGCCGAGTCGTTCCTGTCGCGCTTCGATCCGCGCGAGGTCGCCTGCCTGATCGCCGACATCCGCATGGACGGCATGAGCGGCCTCGAGCTGCAGGACCGCCTGCTCGAACGCCGTTCGCCGCTGCCGGTCACGTTCATCACCGGCCACGGCGACGTGCCGATGGCCGTGACGACGATGAAGAAAGGTGCCGAGGACTTCATCGAGAAGCCGTTCAAGGAAGACGAGCTCGTCGGCCTGGTCGAGAAGATGCTCGAGCGCGCACGTGTCGATTTCTCGAAGCACCAGGAAGCGGCGAGCCGCGACGCGCTGCTGTCGCGCCTGACGACGCGCGAAGCCCAGGTACTCGAACGCATCGTCGCCGGACGGCTCAACAAGCAGATTGCCGACGACCTCGGCATCAGCATCAAGACGGTCGAGGCGCACCGCGCCAACATCATGGAGAAGCTGAACGCGAACACGGTCGCCGATTTGCTGAAGATCGCGCTCGGCGCGCAGTCGAAGGTCTAGCCGACTGCCGCACCGACCAGGGCCGCTGACAACGCGGCCCTTCGCATTTCAGACCTGCCATGACCGCCCGACTCATCGACGGTACCGCCCTCTCGAAGCGCATTCGCACCGACGTCGCAGCACGCGCGGCCGCCCTCGCGGCACGCGGACACCGGCCCGGCCTCGCGGTGATTCTGGTCGGCGACGACCCGGCGAGCCAGGTCTACGTGCGCGGCAAGGTGCGGGCCTGCGAAGAGGCCGGGTTGCACTCGGTGTTCGAGAAGTACGACGCGGGCCTGCCAGAAGCCGACCTGCTTTCCCGGATCGACGCGCTGAACGCCGACCCGTCGATCCACGGGATCCTGGTTCAGATGCCGCTGCCGGCCCACATCGCGCCGCAAAAGGTGATCGAGCGCATCGCAGCCACCAAGGACGTCGACGGCTTCTCGGTGGCGAGCGCCGGCGAGCTGGTCTCGGGTCTGCCGGGCTTCCGGCCGTGCACGCCATACGGCTGCATGAAGCTGATCGAAAGCACCGGCGAGACGCTGCGCGGCAAACACGCGGTCGTCATCGGCCGCAGCAACACGGTCGGCAAGCCGATGGCCCTGCTGCTCTTGCAGGCACACGCCACCGTCACGATCTGCCACAGTGCCACCGCCGATCTCGGCTTCCACACGCGTCAGGCGGACGTGGTGGTCGCCGCGGTCGGACGGCGCAACACGTTGACTGCAGACATGGTGAAACCGGGAGCGATCGTCATCGACGTCGGCATGAACCGCAACGACGCCGGCAAGCTGTGCGGCGATGTCGATTTCGCGGGCGTCTCCGAGGTCGCATCGCACATCACCCCGGTGCCCGGCGGGGTCGGGCCGATGACGATCACGATGCTGCTCGTCAACACGCTGCAGGCCGCCGAACGGGCGGCCGATCAATCATCCAGGCGAACCGGACCATGAACCCACTCCTCGATTTCACTTCGCTTCCGCGGTTCTACGACATCCAGCCGGAGCACATCGCGCCGGCCATCGATTCGCTGTTGGCCGACGCCGAGACGGCGCTCGCACAAGCGACCAGCGACGCCGTGCCGGCCACGTACAGCGCGTTGTCGGCCGTGCTCGACGTCGCGACCGAGCGCCTGTCGCGCGCCTGGGGCACGGTCGGCCATCTCAACGGCGTGGCCGACACCCCCGAGCTGCGCGCGGCGTTCACCGAAATGCTGCCGAAGGTCGTCGAGTTCCACACCCGGCTCGGCGCCGACCCGCGGCTGTTCGCCAAGTACAGGGCGGTGCTGGCGCAGGAAGGGCCGGCGCTGACGCCGTCGCGCCGGAAGGCGCTGAGCAATGCGCTGCGCGATTTCGTGCTGTCCGGCGCCGAACTCGAAGGCGAGGCAAAGACGCGCTTCGCCGAAGTCCAGGACCGGCTGGCCGACCGCGGCCAGAAGTTCTCGGAGCACGTGCTCGATGCGACCGACGGCTTTGCCTACTACGCGACCGAGGACGAATTGGCCGGTGTCCCCGCCGACGTGAAGGCGGCCATGCGGGCCGCTGCCGTCGAGGCCGACCGCGACGGTTACAAGGTGACCCTGCACGCGCCGAGCTACATGCCGGTGATGCAGCATGCCGAGAATCGCGCGCTGCGCGAGCGGCTCTACACCGCCTACGTGACGCGAGCCAGCGAGTTCGGCTCGCCCGAGCTCGACAACACCGCGCTGATGCAAGAGCTGCTGGAGCTCCGGCTCGAAGAAGCGAAGCTGCTCGGCTACGCCAATTTCGCGCAGCTGTCGCTGGTGCCGAAGATGGCCGATTCGCCCCAGCAGGTGCTCGACTTCCTGCTCGATCTGGCGCGCCGCGCGCGTCCGAGTGCCGAACACGACGTTGCCGAGCTGCGCGAGTTCGCGCAGGCCGAGCTCGCCCTTGCCGAGCTGTCGCCATGGGACCTGTCGTTCGCGGCCGAGCGCCTGAAGGAGAAGCGCTACAGCTTCAGCGAGCAGGAGGTGCGCGAGTACTTCACCGAGCCGAAGGTCCTGGAAGGGCTCTTCAACATCGTCGAGACGCTGTTCGAGGTGACGATCCGTCCCGATACGGCGCCGGTCTGGCACCCGAGCGTGCGCTTCTTCCGGATCGAACGCCGCAGCGGTCCGGACGCCGGCCGGCTCGTCGGCCAGTTCTACCTCGATCCCTATGCGCGACCCGGCAAGCGGCCGGGCGCCTGGATGGGCGATGCGCGCGATCGCTGGGTCCGGCCCGAGGGCAAGCTGCAGACGCCGGTCGCCTACCTGATCTGCAATTTCTCCGCCCCCGTCGAAGGCCGACCGGCGCTCTTGACGCACGACGAAGTCACGACGTTGTTCCACGAGTTCGGCCATGGTCTGCAGCTGATGTTGACCCAGGTCGACGACCTCGGCGTCTCCGGCATTTCCGGGGTCGAATGGGACGCCGTCGAGCTGCCGAGCCAGTTCATGGAGAACTTCTGCTGGGAATGGGAGGTCGTCCGGCGCCTGACCTCGCATGTCGAGCGCGGCGAGCCGCTGCCGCGCGCGCTGTTCGACCGGATGCTGGCCTCGAAGAATTTCCACAGTGGCCTGCAGACGCTTCGCCAAGTCGAATTTGCGGTGCTCGACATGCGCCTGCACGCCGAACCGGGCAGCGAGGCACGGGTCCAGGCACTCGCCGATGAAGTGCACGACCAGATCTCGGTGGTGCCGTCGCCACCGTTCAACCGCTACATCAACTGCTTCTCGCACATCTTCGACGGCGGCTATGCGGCCGGCTACTACAGCTACAAATGGGCCGAGGTGCTGTCGGCCGACGCCTGGAGCGCTTTCGAGGAATCGGCCTCCGGCGCGTCAGGCGTGCTGAACGTCGAGACCGGCCGGCGCTATCGCGAGAACGTGCTCGAATCGGGCGGCAGCCGGACCGCGATGGAGAGCTTCAAAGCCTTTCGCGGGCGCGAGCCGCGCATCGACGCGCTGCTCCGCCACCAAGGGCTGACCGGTCACTGACCCGGGCACCCACGCTCCCCGGGGCTCGCAGAAGCCCGAGGGGCGTGACGCAGTGGGCGTGGGCCGCCTTGAACCCGCCGCGACCGTGGGTTAGATTCCAGAGCTTGGTGCCTCGCCTGGAGTCCGCATGTCCTCTCGCTCCGTCCGTTCGTCGCTGCAGCTCGCTGCCCGTGCGCTGCCGCTGCTGGCCATGGCGATCGCGTTGCCGGCCGAAGCCCAGTACAAGGTCATCGGCGCCGACGGCAAGGTGACCTACACCGACCGCATCCCGAACCCGAACGACGGCCAGGCTCGCGCGCTCAATGCCCGCACCGCACCGGTCGCTGTCGAGCCCGAACTGCCGCTCGAGCTTCGCCAGGTCGCGAACCGTTACCCGGTGACGCTGTACACGACCACTGGCGCCTGCGAGCCGTGCCAGACCGGCCGCACGCTGCTGCGCCAGCGCGGCATCCCGTACGCGGAAAAGCAGGTGCTCGGCGTCGAGGACAGCCAGGCGCTCGAGAAGCTGTCCGGCGGACGCGATGCGCCGACGCTGGCGATTGGCGGACAGATCGTGCGCGGCATGTCGGCCGACCTGTGGAACTCGTACCTCGACGCCGCCGGCTACCCGCGCGAGTCGAAGCTGCCGTCGTCGTACCAGTACAAGGCGCCCTCGCCGATCGTCGAACGGCGCGAGGCTTCGGCGGCGTCGCGTCCGGATGCGCAACCTGCGCAGCTGCAGGCGCCGCCGCCCGAGCAGGTGCAGGCGCCGAGCGGAAGCATCCGCTTCTAGGTTCGCTCCGCAGACGGCGCCGTAGCGCAGCAGCCTGCGCGCGGCAATCCGGCCCCGGGCCGTCGCCCGCAAGGGCCAACGACGCTAAGAATTTTCCTGTTTGGAAGCGCGGCCGATGTGCCGAGCCGCCACGCTGCCCGTGCTCACCGCAGCGGCCATGATCCAGAACAGCCCGGCCGCGCCGATCGCGGTGCCGCCGAGCCCGAACATCAACGGCATCAGCGCGCTCGACAAATTGATCGCCATCGAGCGAAGGGCGATCGCCTCGCCATGGCGATCGTGCGGCGTGATCTGGTGCAAGGTGGTCATGATCATCGGCTGCACCGCCCCGAGCGCCAACCCGAGCAGCACCGCGCAGATGCCCATCGCCGTTGCGGTCCGGACCAGCGGATAGACCGCGAACACCATGCCGACGGCGAGCATCGCGCCGACCAGCACATGCGACTCGCGCAGACGGTGCGCGTAGGCCGGGATGACCAACCGGATCAGCGTCACCGCGGTCGCGAAGGCGCCGAGCACGAGCCCGATCGCCGAGGCGCTGAACCCGCGCTCGTGGCCGAGGATCGGCACCAGGAACGCATGCACGTCCCAGCTCGACGACAGCAGCCAGTTGACGAACAGCAACCGGCGGAGGCCCGGCGCCATGAAGAGGTCGAGCGAACCCTTGCGGGCCGGCGCGCCGGCGGGCGGTGGTTCCACCGGCACCCAGCGTGTCCACCACAGTCCGCCGAGCGGCAGCAGCAGCAAGGCCACGAACGCGATCTGAAAGCCGCCCGCGTCGATCAGCGTTCCGGCCAGCACCGGCCCGACGACGTTCGAGATTGCCGGCGCAAGGCCGAGCCAGCTGAACACGCGCTTCAGGTCGGTCGCATCGCGCGCGCCGCGGCCGGCGCTGCGCTGGATCGCGATCAGCCCGAAGTTCGCACCGGCGCCGGTCAGCGTGGCGGCCGCGCAGAGTGCGAGAAACTGGCCCGTGCCGAGGGCGGTGGCGACGACGGCGAACAGCCCGCCCGCCACTGTCAGACCAACAGCGATACGCATCGGCCGGTGGTAACCATGCCGGTCGGCGAGACGGCCGGCGGCAAGCGCGAGCAAGATCGGTGCGGCGGCAAACAGCCCGAGCAGGATGCCGACCGCCCACTCGGAGTAGCCCTGACGCAGCGCCAGCAGCGGCGAGGCCAGGCGGACGCCGGCCATGCACGAATGCAGGCAGATCTGGCCGACGATCAGGGCGAGCAGCGTGCGCGCCGGAGCCGACAGGCGATCAAGCATCCGCGATCGGCTCTTCCTCGGCCGGCAGCACCATCTGCACCGGCTCGGGGCCGTCGTCGGACGCAGCGCCGGACA
>JBDSAB010000201.1:0-3805 GCA_039922395.1 Caldimonas sp. | reverse complement strand
CTCGATGTCCAGATCTCGCGGCTGCGCAAGATGGTCGAGCCCGATCCGGCCCAGCCACGCTACATCCAGACGGTCTGGGGCGTGGGCTACGTGTTCGTGCCGGACGGCGCCGCGTAAGTGGCCCGCTCCCACGCCGGTCCGCGGCGTGGTCACGCCTTGCGCGTGAACGGGCTCTGACACATGCCGCAAAAGCGCGCCGCGCTCAGCCTTTTCTGGCGCACCTTCTTTCTGCTCGCCCTGCTGCTCGCGAGCGGCGTCTTTGCCTGGGTCCAGACCTTCCGAGCGCTCGAATTCGAGCCCCGGTCCGTGCAGGCCGCCCAGCAGATCGCCAGTCTGGTCAACCTCGCCCGGGCGGCGCTGCGCAGCAGCGACGGCATCAACCGCGTTGCGTTGATGAAGAGCGTCTCGAAGCTCGAATCGGTCCAGGTCTCGCCTCGCGAGCCGAAAGACAAGTGGGAGCCCTACGAGGTCGACCGCCTGTCGCGCGCGATCGGCTCCGAGCTACGGCGGCAGCTCGGCCCCGACACGCTAGTCGCGAGTTCGGTGAACGGGACGACCGGTCTCTGGGTCGGCTTCTCGATCGATCGCGACCCGTACTGGCTGCAGATCGACCCGGGCCGCGTCGGTCCGATGTCGTGGGGCACGCTCACCCTGTGGGTCGGCATCGCGCTGATCGCGACTGTGCTGGGTTCTGCAGCCATCGCACGCCTGATCAATCAGCCGCTGAAAGAGCTGTCGTTCGCGGCGACGCGCATCGGCGAAGGCGAGTTCGATTCGCGCCTCGACGAGACGACGATGACGAGCGAGATCCGCCAGGTCAACATGGGCTTCAACCGGATGGCGCGCGAGCTCGCGAAGGTCGAGCAGGATCGCGCCGTGATGCTGGCCGGCATCTCGCACGACCTGCGCACGCCGCTCGCCCGCCTTCGCCTCGAAGCCGAGATGAGCGTGAAGGACGAGGAAGCCAAGGCCAACATGGCCGAGGACATCGCCCAGCTCGACGCGATCATCGACAAGTTCATGGACTATGCGCGGCCGACCGAAGTCAAGCTGCTGCCGGTCAGCCTCAGCGCCGTGATCGAGCGCGAGATCGCGACCTTCCGCAACACCAGCCAGATGAAGGTCCGCGCCCGCGTCGCGCCCGACACCCGGGTGCAGGCCGACGACATCGAGCTGGGCCGCGTCTTGCAGAACCTGCTCGAGAACGCGCGCCGGTACGGTCGCTCGACCGACACCGGCATCGCCGACGTCATCGTCAACGGAACGCGCGCCGGGCAATGGGTGGTCATCAGCGTCCGCGACCACGGCCAGGGCGTCGACCCGAAGAAGCTCGGCCGCCTGACGACGCCGTTCTTCCGTGGCGACGCGGCGCGGACCGCGGCGACCGGTGCTGGGCTAGGACTCGCAATCGTCGAGAAGGCGGTTCAGCGCATGGGCGGCACGCTGGAGATCAGCAACGCGCCGGAGGGCGGCCTGCTCGCGATCATCCGCCTGCGGCGCGCCTGATCGCCCTCGCTACCCGCGCCAGATCAGGCAGACGGCTCTCGCTTCCATCGATTCGCCCTTGCCGACGGGACCCAGCCCCTCGGCCGTCTTCGCCTTCACGCTGACCTGATCGAGGTCGACACCGAGCGCGCGGCCGATGCACTGGCGCATGGCAGGAACGTGCGGCGCCAACCGCGGCGCCTGCGCGATCACGGTCGCATCGACATTGCCGACCTGCCAGCCCGCGCTCTTGATGCGGCGCCCCGCCTCGGCCAGCAACGCGAGCGAGTCGGCACCCTTGTACTGTGCATCGGTGTCCGGAAAGTGGTGGCCGATGTCGCCGAGCGCGGCAGCGCCGAACAGCGCGTCGGTGATCGCATGGCACAGCGCGTCGGCGTCGGAGTGACCCAGGAGACCGTGGGTGTGCGGGATCTCGACACCGCCCAGCACGAGGCGGCGGCCGGCGACGAGCACGTGGCTGTCCCAGCCCTCTCCGATCCGCCAGATCGGCGCGCGTGGCTTGTTCACTGGTCGCTCCTCGCAGGCACGGTGAGCAGGCGCTCGGCCAACGCGAAATCGGCCGGGTAGGTGAGCTTGAAGTTCTCGAGCGCCCCTGGAACGAGCAGCGGTTGCAGACCGACGGCTTCCATCGCACCGGCCTCGTCGGTGACAGCGTCACCGCTCGCGGCCAACGCGCCAGCCAGCGCGCCGATCCGGAACATCTGCGGCGTCTGCGCTTGCCAGGTTGCGCGACGGTCGAGCGTCGAGGCGACACGGCCGTCGGCCTCCGCCTTCAGCGTATCGGCGACCGGCAGCGCGAGCAGGCCACCGACCGGGTCGGCGCTGCAGGCATCGATCAGCCGATCGATCCATTCGGCGCGAACCAGGCAACGCGCCGCGTCGTGGACGAGCACCCAGTCGTCACGATCGGCGCCCTGCCCGATCAGCGCGGCAAGCCCGTTCACGACGGTTCCGGCGCGCGTCGAACCACCGCTCCGAACGACGCGAATCCGACCCTCCGGCGGCAGCGGCACGCTGCGCTCGAACGTGTCGTCGTCCGGAGCCAGCACGAGAAGGATCGATTGCAGTCGATCGACCTGGGTGAGCGCCGCGAGGGTGTGGGCGACGACCGCACGGCCGGCGATCCTCACGAACTGCTTCGGCACGTCGGCCCCGGAGCGGGATCCGGTCCCGGCGCACGGCACCAGGGCGAAATACGCCGGCGCTGATCGCGTCACGGCCGACGCCGGAAAGCGGTCGGCGAGCCGTCCGCGGCGGTTGGGTTCGGGCGCGTGTTCATCGACCGATCGAGTATAGGGAACGGGGGCCTTGCACGAGCTTCGCAGTCCATGCGCACCAGCCCGGTTTGCGAGCCCCTGCAACCTCGTTCGACGAGCGTGCTCCCTACAATCGACGGCTCACGGTTTGGCGCGCAGGCGCTGTCTCCAGAGCCCCATGCACCTCCCCGTCATTCATCCCGGCAAGCGCTTCGCGCTGCCCCGGCCCACGGGCTCCGCCGATGCCCTGCTGCTGGCCCGCTTCGCAGAGCGCGAGAAGACACGCGGCAAGCTGGTTGCGGTCTTCACCGCCGAGCCGTCCGACACCCAGCGGCTCGAGGATGAGCTGGCGTTCTTCGGGCCCGAGCTGCGCATCGCCGTCTTTCCGGATTGGGAGACCCTGCCGTACGACACGTTCTCTCCGCACCAGGACCTGATCTCGGAGCGCCTAGCGACGTTGTGGCGCATCCGCCAGGGCGACGTCGACGTCGTGCTGATGCCGGCCTCGACCGCGCTCGTGCGCCTGGCGCCGCCGAGTTTCCTCGCGGCCTACACGTTCCACTTCAAGCACCGCCAGAAGCTCGACGAGGCGGCGCTGAAGGCCCAGCTGACGCTCGCCGGCTACTCGCACGTGAGCCAGGTCGTCTCGCCCGGCGAGTACGCGGTGCGCGGCGGCCTGATCGACCTGTTCCCGATGGGCTCGGCGGTGCCGTACCGCGTCGATCTGTTCGGCGACGAGGTGGATTCGATCCGCACGTTCGATCCGGACAGCCAGCGCAGCCTCTACCCGGTGCCCGAAGTGCGCCTGCTGCCGGGCCGCGAGTTCCCGATGGACGACGACGCGCGCACCGCGTTCCGCTCGCGCTGGCGCGAACGCATCGAGGGCGATCCGACGAAGGTTCGCCTCTACAAGGACATCGGGGCCGGCATCGCGACCGCCGGGATCGAGTACTACCTGCCGCTGTTCTTCGACGCCACGTCGACGGTCTTCGACTACCTCGGTGCCGAAGCGACGGTCGCCTTGCACGGCGATCTCGACGAAG
>JBDSAB010000200.1:0-10033 GCA_039922395.1 Caldimonas sp. | reverse complement strand
AGTCGCAGCAGGCCCCCATCTGATCGGACCGATCCTGCCAGCCTGTCGAGGCCGCGGATGTCGATCCGACAGCGCCCCGTTCGTCGTGCAGATGAGGCGGCCGATCCTGCCGCCGCCCAACGATCCGAACCCCGTATCACGCCACCTTTGTTACTCGCGCGGTCGAGCCGGCGGCGCTAGCCTGAACGGCAGACCGAACCGAATCGCACAGGACCTGAACCATGCCTTCTTCGATGAACGCGCTGCGCACGCACTACCGTTGGATCATCGTGGCCGCCGGCGGCGCGCTCGGCTGCGTGGCGATCGGCGGGCTGTTTTCGCTCCCGGTGTTCCTGCGGCCGATCGCGCAGGACACGGGGTGGTCGACCACGGGGATCTCCACCGCGATGACGCTCGCCTTCGTGGCACTCGCGCTCGGCAGCATCGGCTGGGGCTATCTCTCCGACCGTGTCGGCCCGCGCATCGTGGTGCTGGCGGGTTCCGTGCTCCTCGCCACCGGTCTCGCGCTGGCCAGCCTGGCGACGTCGCTCCTCGCGTTCCAGGTGTTGTTCGGCGTTGTCGTCGGCATCAGCGCGGCGGCGATCTTCGCGCCGCTGATGGCGTGCGTCACCGGGTGGTTCGACACGCGGCGCAGCCTCGCGGTCTCGCTGGTGTCGGCCGGCATGGGCATGGCGCCGATGACCATGTCGCCGCTCGCCGCGTGGCTGATCGAGGGCCACGACTGGCGCGGCTCGCTGCAGATCATCGCGGCCCTGAGCGCGGCCGTCATGGTGCCGCTGGCGATGTTGATTCGCCGTCCACCCGCGCTGGCACAGGACGCCTCCGCAGCGACGTCGGGCGCGGCGCCTGAGCCGGCCCTGTCGGTCGGGCAGGCCATGCGCTCTGCGCCGTTCCTGATCCTGGTGCTGACCAGCTTTCTCAGCTGCGCGACCCATTCCGGGCCCATCTTTCACACGGTGAGCTACGCCGTCACCTGCGGCATCCCGCTGATGGCCGCGGTCTCGATCTACAGCCTGGAAGGGCTCGCCGGCATGGGCGGCCGCCTCGTCTTCGGGCTGCTCGGCGACCGCTTCGGCGCTGCACGCGTTCTGGTGCTGGCGTTGCTCGCCCAGGCGATCGTGGTGCTGGGCTACGTTTACGCGCGCGAGCTCGGCAGCTTCTACACCGTGGCGGCGCTGTTCGGCTTCACCTACGCCGGCGTGATGCCGCTCTTCGCCGTGATCGCGCGCGAGAATTTTCCGCTCCGCATGATGGGCACGGTCATCGGCAGCACCACGATGGCCAGCAGCCTCGGCATGGCACTGGGGCCGGTGCTGGGCGGGTTCATCTACGACACGTTCACCAGCTATGCGTGGCTGTTCGTCGGCGCGTTCGCGCTCGGCATCGGCGCCTTCCTGGCCGCCCTCGCGTTTGCGCGACTGCCAAGGCGGCAGACGGCGGCGGCACTGGCCTGAGCGCTCACAAGGTGGAGACGTCGTCTGCTGTCTTTCCTGCCGCGAGCTAAGGCGCCAACGTCCTCGCCACGCGCAACCCGAAGTTGTTGTTGCGATTCCCCGAACCCGACGCGAACCGTTCGGCCGAGCGCAGCACCGAAGGCGGGTCGTCCCAGGCTCCGCCGCGTACCACGCGGCTCCGGCAATCGTTCGTTTCGCGAGCGCTGCCATCGCTCGGTGCGCCGGCGTACGGCAGATGGCAGTCCTGCACCCATTCCCACACGTTGCCCAGCATGTCGTGCAGGCCCCAGGCGTTGGGACGGTAGCTGCCCACGGGCGCGGCGAAGAAGTAGCCGTCCTTGCAGGGGTGCGGCTCGCTCCACGTGCGGCCTTTGGGCCCGATGGTCCTGTCGGTGCCGTTGGCGTAGTCGCACGAATTCTCGCGGTCGCCCCACGGCCGCCGGGTGGTGCTGCCGGCGCGCGCGGCGTACTCCCATTCGGCTTCGCTCGGCAGCCGCCAGCCCTTGACGCCACTGGACTGGTCGAGCCAGCGGACGTAGGCCTGCGCGTCGACCCAGCTGATGCAGACGACCGGTTCGCTGTCCTTCTGGCTCCAGCCCGGCTCGCGCCAGTGGCGGCCCTCGCGCCACGCCCACGACGCATCGGCGGCTTCCCAGGTGAAGCAGCCTTGGGCGAGGGCGTTGCGTTCGGCCTGGGTCTGGTAACCGCTGGCACGCGCGAACTCGCGCCATTGCGCAACCGTCACCTCGGTCTTGCCGAGCGCGAAAGGCTTCACCTGCACGAGCCGCTGCGGCAGCTCGTCGTCGTCTCGCTCGGAATCGTTGGCCGACGTGCCCATCATGAATTCGCCGCCCGGAATCGAGACCATCTCGGGGCAGGCATCGCAGGCGCGAGACGTCGCTGCGGAGGGCGCCGATGCGACGTCGGCCGACCAGGCCGGTGCGCAATGCAAGGCAGCGGCCGTTGTCCATACAGCGATCAGCATCTTGTGCATGGTGTGCTCCACGGGACGTTTGCGCAGCGCGTTGGCTCAGACCCAGGAAGCAGCGCTTTGCCGATGAGGGTGCTCGACCGCACCCGGTTCCACGCCATCATGCAGCAGACCCGGTCACGTCGCACGAACGATGCCGATCCGCCCGTTCGCCCTAATCACGTACGCCGCTTGCCGGTATTGATGGACAGCGCGTTTCCCTCGCTAGACTCGGCGCCATGACTGCGATGAAGTTCCTCTTGCCACGCGCTGTACCCATTGCGGATTCCTGAGCCCGGTGACACCTTCCATGTTGGACGGAGGGGTCGTCCGGGCATCAAGCCGCAGCTGCGCACCGTGGGCCACGCGCCGGTGATGCAGCGACCAGCGACGTTGATCACGATCGAGCCGCGCACACCGGGCTCGTGACGGTCTTGTGCACGATTCGCAGGCTGGAGCTTTGATGCAGACGATCGACCGGATCCTGGTCGCCACTTCCTTCTCTGAACGTTCAGCCGACGCGGTGCGCAAGGCGGCGGTCCTCGCCGCAGAGCGAGATGCCACGTTGACCTTGCTGCACGTCGTCGAGCCGGTCAAGAACCGTCGCGTCCGTCGTCTCGTCAATCAGGAGATGCTGGTCGACGCGCGCGTGGCCGATGCGCGAAGGAAGCTCGCCGCGCTGGCCGGTGAGATTGCCGCACGCCAAGGCGTCCCCGTCGAGCTCTGTGTCGAGGTCGGCGACAAGATGACCTCGATCCTGGCGGCGTGCAAGGAGGCCGATCTCCTGCTCATCGGCGGAACGGCCGGGCGATTTGCTGCGCTGATCCAGCGGCCGATCGTCGAGCGCCTGCTCGGACGCTGCGACGCGCCGATCCTGGTGGTCAACGGACCGCAATGCCTCAGCTATGCCCGCGCCCTCGTCGTGATTCGCGATGCGCCCGGCGCGGTCAGCGCGCTGCGGATCACCGGCTGCCTGTGGCCCGCGGCCGAGAAGGTCATCTTCTACGCGGTCGATCCGCGACTGCGGCGTGCGAGGCAGATGAGCGAGCCATCCGGTTCGCGCGGGATCGACTCACCGCGCAGGCGCGCACAGATCGTCGGGTTCCTGAAGGGCCTGGTGCGCCGCGCCGGGTTGCGCGTGCACGACGTCTCCTGCCGCTTCCGCTACGGCGACGGCTGCCATGCCGCCTTGTCATTGCAGTCCGAGGTGCAAGCCGACGTGATGGTGTTGACGCGACGCAGCAGCAGTGCGCCGAGCACCGACTTCGTGCTGGACAAGACGACGAGCCGCTTGCTCGCGCTGGCTCCATGCGATGTGCTGATCACCGCGGTCAGCGCCGTGAAGCCGGTGCTGCTGGCCTTGCCGTATCAGAAGCTGGCGGCATGAGCGGCGAGGACTTTCGTCAGTCGCTGACAGCGTGCGCAGATCGTCGAGTGGGAAGGTACCGCAACCGCTCGGCGGGCGCTGACTTCAGCCCCTGCGACGCCGAGCGCTCTAGCCCTCGGTCCCCTGCAGCGGAGGCGGCAGCGCATCCCCCGCCTGGCGGCGCCTGAACAGCGCCGCACGGGCCAGCACCATCGTCGTGACCGGTGCCGTGATCGACAAGATGATGATGACGAGCCAGACGTGCAGCGACAGGCCGGCGTCCTGCACTGAGAAGTGCACGATCGATGCCCCGGTGACGGACCACGCACCCAACGCCGAAGCGAGCGCCGGCGCATGCATGCGACCGAAGAAGTCCTTCAGCCGCCAGAGGCCCAGCGCCGCCGTCAGCACGATGCAGCCGCTGAACAGCAGCAGGCCCGCCACGACGATCTCGCTCATTCGATCACCTCGCCACGCAACAAAAACTTGGCCATCGCGACCGAGCTGACGAAGCTGAACAGCGCCAGCAGCAGGGCCCCTTCGAAGTACATGCTGCTGTCGTAACGAATCGCCAGCACCAGCATCATCAGCATCGCGACCACCGAGAGGTAGTCGAGCGCCAGCACCCGGTCCTGCGCGCTCGGCCCGCGCATCAGGCGCAGCAGCGCGAGCGCCATCGCGAGGGCGTAGAGGATCAAGGTGACGGTGATGGCCGTCGCGAGCAGCGAACTCATTCGAAGATCTCCTGAAGCGGCCGCTCGTAGCGGCTCTTGTAATGCGCGATGAAGGCAGCCTCGTCGTCGACATCGAAGACGTGCAGCAGGAGGGCGCTTCGGTCGATGGCCAGCTCCGCCCAGACCGTGCCCGGCACCACCACCGTGATCATCGCCAGCGACGCCAACGCGTACGGGTTTCGAAGCGCGAGAGGAATCAGCACGAAACGACCGCGCGGCGGTTGCCGACCGGCGCGCAGCACGCCGGCGCCGACCTCGATGCTCGAGCGCACGACGTCCCATCCGACCGCCCCAATCAGGCGCACCAGAACCAGCGGATGGCGCAGGGGCGTTCCCGCTGGTCGCAGCGGACCGGTCAGCAGCGGCATGCCGACGGCGATGACGGCGGCGAGCAGCAGGTGGGCCGCGGCGACGGTCTGGTTGAGCAGCAGCCACATCGCGAAGAGGCCTGCGGACAGCCACGGCGAAGGCAGCCAGCGCCTCATTTCGCACCTGCCGTCGTCGCTTGTGCCACCGTCGATCCCGCCCCTGATTCAATGCGCGTCGCGCGGGTCACCGGCCGCGTCGCCATCACCGCCTCGATGTACTGATTCGGCTGATGCAGCGCATCGGCTGTGGCGGCGGTGTAGCGCAAGGCCGCGTCGCCATTCACGACCAGCAGGATGCCGCCGGTCAGCAGCACGATGACGGGCACGCCTTCAATGAGCTGCAAGCGGGGCGCGGCCCGATCCTGCGTGGCCCAGAAGTGGCGGATGCCCACGCGCAGCAGGGCGGTCGCCGACAGCAGGCCGGAGACGATCAGCGCGGCGAAGAAGGTCCACTCCGCCACACCACCGCTCTTGGTGCTTTCACGCGCCTCGAGCAACGCCAGCAGCATCGCCAGCTTGCCGACGAACCCCGACAGCGGCGGCATGCCGGCGATCACGAGCGCGCAGATCGCGAAGCCGAGGCCGAGAAACGCGAGAGCGGCGGGCATCGCCCGGCCGATCAGCGCCTGTTCCTGATCGTCGAGGTTCATGTCAGGCGGCGGCTCGCCGCCGACGAAGGACGGCAGGTGATCGTCGCCGTCGTCGTCCAGGACCGGCGCGGCCTCGACCTGCCGGCCGCGGTCCATCAGCTCCGCCATCAGGAACAGGCTGGCGCCCGCCAAGGTCGAGCTGACCAGATAGAACAGCGCCCCGGCGGTGAGCGCGGGCACATCGAAACCGATCGCCGCCAGCAGCGTCCCGGCCGACGTGATGATGCTGAAGCCTGCCAGGCGGCTCAGCCGCTGCGAGGCCATCATGCCCACCGCGCCGAACATCAGCGTCGCGACCCCGCCCCAGACCAGGACGTCGGCGCCGAACAGTGCCGACGGCCCCGCGCTCGCGGGAAAGCACAGGGTCCAGAGGCGCAGCACCGCGTACACGCCGACCTTCGTCAGGATGACGAACAGCGCCGCGACCGGGGCGCCTGCGGCGGCATAAGCCGGTGGCAGCCAGAAGTTCAACGGCCACAGCGCGGCCTTGGCCAGGAACGCGACGCCGAGGATGGCCGCTGCCGCATGCAGCAGGCCGCGGTCGCTGGCCGGAACCAGCGGCAGCTTCTGCGCGACGTCGGCCATGTTCAAGGTGCCGGTCACGCCGTAGAGCAGCGCGACACCGATCAGGAACAGCAGCGACGCCATCAGGTTGATCGCGATGTAGTGCAGGCCGGCCCGCACGCGCTCGGCGCCGCCGCCATGCATCAGCAAGCCATAGCTTGCGGCCAGAAGAACCTCGAAGAAGACGAACAGGTTGAAGAGGTCGGCGGTCAGGAACGCGCCGTACAGACCCATCAGCTGCAACTGGAACAGCACGTGGAAGTGCACGCCGGCCCGATGCCAGCGCGCCTGCGCGTACAGCAGCGAGGCCAGCCCGACGGCGCCGGTCAGCACCATCATCATCACGGCGAGCCGATCGGCCACCAACGCGATGCCGAACGGCACCGGCCAGTTGCCCGGCAGGTCGATCGCGAACGCGCCGGGCGCCGGCTGGCCGTGCACCCATACCAGCAGGGCGACGCCGAGCAGCAGGCCGGCCAACGTCGACGTCAGCCCGATGATCCCGTTGGCGATGCGGCGCTTCTCGCCGACCATCAGCATCAGCGCGGCCGTCGCGAGCGGCAGCAGCACCGGCGCGACGATCAGGTGCGACGGCGCCGACGTCAAGGCCCCTCCTCCTGGCCGTCGACGTGGTCGCCGCCGCTCAGGCCGCGCAACGCCAGCAGCACGACCAGGAACAGGGCGGTCGTCGCGAAGCTGATCACGATGGCAGTCAAGACCAGCGACTGCGGCAGCGGGTCGGTGTAGTTCAGCAGGTCGGCGGCCACCCCGGGCCGCACGATCGGCTCCTTGTCGATCGACAGGCTGCCGACGCTGAAGATGAACAGGTTGATCGCGTACGACAGCAGCGACAGGCCGATCAGGACCTGGAACGTTCGCGGCCGCAGCACCAGCCACACGCCCGCGCTCGCCAGCACGCCGATCGCGATTGAAACCACGACTTCCATCAGGCGCCGCTCCTGACCGCGGCGGGCAGCGGCGGTCGACGTCGGGCGCGCAGCGACTGGTGGGCGAGGGCGGTCAGCAGCAGCAAGGTCGAACCCACGACGACCGCGAAGACGCCGACGTCGAAGACGGCGGCGGACGGCAGATGGAGCAGTCCGAGAACCGGCAGCTCGACATGCGCCGTATGCGTCGTGAGGAACGGATGGCCGAGCGCCATCGCACCGAGACCGGTGATGAGCGCAACCAGCAATCCCAGCGCGATCCAGCGGATCAGCTGGAGGTCGGTGCGCGACTCCACCCAGCGCGTGCCGCCGACCATGTACTGCGCGATGAAGGCGATCGCGACGACGAGCCCGGCGACGAAGCCGCCCCCGGGCTCGTTGTGGCCGCGCAGCAGCAGGTACAGCGCGAACACCGCGGCGATCGGCAGCAGCAGCTGCACCAGGATCGCCGGCACGAGCAGATAGCCCGAGGCGGCGTCGCTCTTGTCGGGTCGGGCCAGCAGGTCGCTCTCGGCCTGTTGCGGAATCACGCGTTGCTGCTGCGGCAGATCGATCGCCTCGCGCGGTGGCCGAAACCGGCGCAGCAGTGCGAAGACGCTGAGTGCGACGATGCCGAGCACGGTGATTTCACCGAGCGTGTCGAAGGCCCGGAAGTCGACCAGCATCACGTTGACGATGTTGGTGCCGCCGCCGCCCGGCAGCGCGTTCTCGATGAAGAACGGCGAGATGCTCTGCGGCGCCTGGCGCGTCAGCATCGCGTACGAGAGCGCGGCCAGGCCGCTGCCGATCGCGATGGCGACGACGACGTCGCGGCTCCGGCGCCAGCGCGCGCGGTCGCGGGTCAGCGGATCGTCCTGTTCGACGCGTCGCGGCAGCCAGCGCAGGCCGAGCAGGAACAGCACGACGGTGACCACCTCGACCGCGAGCTGGGTGAGCGCGAGGTCGGGCGCCGAGAACCAGGCGAACGTCAGGCAGACGGCCAGGCCGACGACGGACAGCATCGCGAGCGCGGCGAGGCGATGGAACTTGGCCTGGACCGCGGCGCCGATCGCACTTGCGCCGCCGAGCACCCAGAGCAGGATGAATTCGGGCGTGGCCGGCAGGCGTGCCCGGTCGCCCCAGACCAGCGGCACGATCAGCGCCGAGCCGAGCGCGGCGGCGCCGGCGAAGACGAGCATCCAGAGCAGTTGCGGCTGCAGCCGGCGGGTTCCGGCGAGCCGCAGCGCGCGCCGCGCCGCTGCCGTCGCGAGAGCGAGCGTGCGCTCGAACAGCCGCTTGCCGTCGAAGCGGCGCAGCAGCGGAGCCTGCTTCGACACGCGCTGTTTGAAGCGGCTGCCGAACGCGATGTAGACGGCGATGCCGCCGGCCATCGCAACCAGGCTCATCAGCAACGGGCTGTTCACGCCGTGCCAGACCGCGAGGCTGTAGTCCGGCAGCGTGCCGCCGACGACGGGACGCGCGGCCGTCGCGAGGACCGGGCCGATCGACCACGCGGGCACCGTGCCGACGACGACGCAAGCCAGCACAAGGAGATCGACCGGGACGCGCATCCAGCGCACCGGCTCGTGCGGCTGGCGCGGCAAGTCCTTCGGCGGCGGACCGAAGAACACGTCGTGGCCGAAGCGCAGCGAATAGACGACCGCAAAAACGCCGGCGATCGTCGCCGCGATCGGCAGGCCCGTCTCGACCCACGGGTTCGCGGTCAGGAACACCGTCTCGGCGAAGAACATTTCCTTCGAGAGAAAGCCGTTCAAGAGCGGCACGCCGGCCATCGCGGCGCAGGCGACGATGGCGAGCGTGCCGGTGATCGGCATGAAGCGGTAGAGACCGTCGAGGCGGCGCATGTCGCGCGAGCCGGTCTCGTGGTCGATGATGCCGACCGACATGAAGAGCGAGGCCTTGAAGGTCGCGTGGTTCATCGTGTGGAAGACGGCGGCGACGGCGGCCAGCGGGCTGTTCAGGCCCAGCAGCAAGGTGATGAGCCCGAGGTGGCTGATCGTCGAATACGCGAGCAGGCTCTTCAGGTCGTTCTGGAACATCGCGGCATAGGCGCCCAGCAGCAACGTGATCAAGCCGGCGCCGCCGACGATCCAGAACCACATGTCGGTTCCCGCCAGCACCGGCCACAGGCGCGCCAGCAGAAAGACGCCAGCCTTCACCATCGTCGCGGAGTGCAGGTAGGCCGAGACCGGCGTCGGCGCCGCCATCGCATGCGGCAACCAGAAGTGGAACGGGAACTGCGCGCTCTTCGTCAACGCGCCGACCAGGATCAGTGCGAGCGCAATTGGGTAGAGGGCATCGGCACGCACGCGATCGCCTGCGGCGAGGACGGCATCGAGCTCGTAGCTGCCGACGATGTGGCCGAGGATCAGCACGCCGGCCAGCAGGGCCAGCCCGCCCGCGGCCGTGACCGTGAACGCCATGCGCGCGCCGCGGCGCGCATCGCGCCGATGCTGCCAATAGCCGATCAGCAGGAACGAGAAGACGCTGGTCAGCTCCCAGAACAGCACCAGCTGGATCAGGTTGCCCGAGACGACGACGCCGAGCATCGAGCCCATGAAGCCGAGCAGCAGCGCGTAGAAGCGCGCCGCCGGATCGTCGGGCGACAGGTAGTAGCGCGCGTACATCACGACCAGCACGCCGATCCCGCTGACGAGCATCGCGAACATCCAGGCGAAGCCGTCGATGCGGACGACGAGGTCGAGCCCGAGGCTGGGCAGCCAGACGATTCGCTCGACCAGCACCTGGCCGTCGCGAATGTCAGGGTAGAGCATCGCGAGCGGCACCGCGACCGCCAGTGCGACGAGGCCGGCCCACATCGACTCGAGATTGCGCGCGGTGGTCGGCAACAGCGCGGCCACGGCGCTGCCGAGAAAGGGCAGAAGGAGCAGGAGCGCCAGCGACATGGTGGTCGAGTCTAGGCGGTCGATCCGGAGTCGATGGCGCCGCGGGCCCTGTCACGCGGCTTGAGCGGGATCGC
>JBDSAB010000199.1:0-10893 GCA_039922395.1 Caldimonas sp. | reverse complement strand
TCGCTGAGCATGCGCGTGAACGATGTCAAGCCGACTCGCATGGTGGCCGCGAAGGACGCCGCCAAGACCTTCCTGCTCGACCTGCCGAAGACCATCGATGTCGGACTCGTCACTTTTGCGGGCAGCGCCCAGGTGGTCCAGCGTGCAACCCTGGATCGCGAGGCGCTGGTCGGCGCGATCGACGCCATCCAGATGCAGATCGGCACGGCCGTCGGCAGCGCCATCGTGCTGTGCCTGGCGGAGCTGTTCCCGGACCATGGCATCAGTCTGGGCGACATGACCTTCGGCGCCAGGCAGAAGCTGCGCGGCCGGGATGACAAGGAAAAGGTTGCGCCGAAGCAGATTACGCCGGTCGAGCCGGGCTCCTACGATTCCGCAGCGATCATCCTGCTGAGCGACGGCCGCCGCACCACCGGGGTCGACACGCTGGAAGCCGCGAAGATGGCCGCCGATCGCGGCGTGCGCATTTATGTCGTGGGCCTCGGCACGGTCGACGGCGAGGCGTCCAGTGCCGACGGCATGGCCATCTACATGAAGCTCGACGAGCCGACGCTGCGCGAAGTGGCGCGCATGACCGGCGGCGAGTACCACCATGCCGGCACCGCGGAGAAGCTGCGCACCGTCTATGAGACCCTCGGCTCGCGACTGCAGGTGCAGACCCGCGAGACCGAGCTTGCGCCGGTGCTCGCCATGGTCGGCGCGATCCTGGTGCTGATCGCCGCATCGCTGTCGCTGTTCTGGTTCGGCCGCGTTGGCTGAGCGAAAGCCAAGATCGGGCGCGATGGCTGAACGCGTCGAATGGGCGTGTCCGACCTGCAAAAGCGCGGTGACCACGCCTTATTGCGCACGCTGCGGCGAGGAGCCGCTTCCACCGCGCGACCTGACGCTTCGCGGCATCGCCGAGAAGGCGCTGCACGCACTCACCAGCATCGACGCCCGCGTGGCCCGCAGCGCCTGGACGTTGTTGCGCCGGCCGGGTGAGCTGACGCTGGGCTGGACGCGCGGGAGCCGCAGGGCATTCGTCGCGCCCTTCCAGCTGTTCCTGATCGCCAACGTCATCTTCTTTGCGCTGCAGTCGCTGACCAACGAGAACATCTTCAGCTCATCGCTCGACTCGCACCTTCACCATCAGGATTGGAGCGATTTCGCGCAGTCGCTGCTGACCCGGCGACTCCAGGAAACGCATGCGAGCCTCGAGCGGTACACCCCGGTGTTCAACCGGACCGCGGTGCTGAACGCGAAGTCACTGATCTTCCTGATGACGCTACCGTTCGCCGCGCTGCTGGCGCTGATCTTTCTTCGCAAGCGCCGCCCGTTCATGACGCACGTGGCGTTCTCGTTCCATCTCTACACCTTTCTGCTGCTGCTTTTCTGCGTCGCTCTGATCGCGGCAAAGTTCAGCGCGCTGCTCGGATGGGGCGGGTTGGAAGCACCGATGGTGGACAACGTCCTCAGCGCAGCCAACCTGGCGGCCTGCGCGCTGTACGTCTACGCCGCCATCGGCCCGGTCTACGACGCCCGCGGCACGCTGCGCGCGGTGAAGGCGCTGGTTCTGACCCTCGCCGTCGGGGCGATCGTGCTCGGCTACCGATTCACCGTATTTCTGATCACGCTGTACGCGACTTGATCGACTTGGAGCGAGAGAAGGTGACGCGTTCCGTCACGGGTATCGTCGCTTCCCCCTGAATGCGGGTGTGAAACGCGTCAGCAGGGGCGGCGCCGGCTTTGCGCCGTGCGGCGCTGAAGCAGAGCCGCAGTACAAGAGTCCAGGCGTCGAGGACCTCAATCAACAACTCGGCGACGTTGGGCGTTTCGCGGTGTTGCAGCGGTCGCGGGACCGGCCGTAGCGGCTGGAGATGCTGTGGCATGGCGCGCCGGTACGCATGCGGCATGCCTGGCGTCGCGAGCAAGTTCAGGCGACTCATCTCTCGACTTTGATCGTAGACGGGCACTTAGCATCCTTCGCGTGGATCTTCTCGATCTGATGGGCGCCACGGACGTCGCTGTACCGATACGTGCATATCGTGTTCGACACCCCCGTCATCCCTGATCCCGCTCGCGAATCGACCAACTTGGCGGTGAGGACCTCTCTTGCCATGCATGCGGTGACCGCCAGAACTGCGATCGCGATCGCGAGATGAGACTTCATCAATGGTTCCCTGTTGAGCGGCACCCGTCGTCCCGGGCAGGAACGATCCCGATGGACCGCAGCCCGAAGCGCTTCGAGATCAGGTACCGGCCGCGGGCGCGCCGCTAGCTTAGCCCTCTATCGCGTCCCGCAGTGGATGATCGCCCGGCCCTCGGCTTCAGGCGACTCGGCTGAGTAGGGAACGCGCCTTGGGTCATCCTTTCACGCGGGCACAATGATCTGAGGCTTCTTCGAGAGGTGGGTATGGCATCGCGGCCGACTGTCGTGATCGTCGGTGGCGGGATCGGCGGGCTGTTCGCCGCCAATGCGTTGATCGCGCACGGGCTGCGCGTCACTGTCCACGAACAGGCGTCTGCACTCGGCGAGATCGGCGCCGGCGTCTTCGTGACGCCGAACGCGGTGCGTCAGCTCGAGCGAGTCGGACTGGGCCCGGCCGTCGAGCGCGCGGGCGCGCGGGTCGGTCCGGGATCGCACTACTTCCGGCACGATGGGACGCCGATCGCACCGGTTCAGGTGACTGATGCGGCCGGCTGGAATGCTGTCTTCGGCATGCACCGGGCTGACCTTGTCGATCTGCTCGCCGCGGCCTTGCCCGACGGCGTGGTCCACACCGGCCACCGCGCCGTCGGCGTCACGCAGGACGGCAATCTGGCGCGCGTGAGCTTCGCCAACGGGGCGATTGCGGAAGCCGATGTCGTCGTGGCCGCCGACGGCATCCACTCGGCGCTGCAGTCGCACATCGTTCCGCCGTCGAAGCCGGTCTTCCACGGCAAGATCTCCTACCGCGGGCTGGTTGCGCGCGAGCGCCTGCCCGGCTGGCCGATGGACCGTTGGCTGATGTGGGCAGGCCCGGCCAAGCACTTCCTGGTCTTTCCGGTTCGCCACGGCACGATGGTGAACTACGTCGGCTTCGTGCCGACCGATGAAGAGATGAAGGAGTCGTGGTCCGCGCCCGGCGATCCGGCCGTGCTGCGCCAGGCCTTCGATGGCTGGGACCCGCGCATCGGCCAGGTGCTCGCGCAGGTCGACAAGACGTTTCGCTGGGCGCTCTACGATCGCGAGCCGTTGCCGACGTGGAGTCGGGGGCGATTGACCTTGCTCGGCGACGCCGCGCATCCGATGCTGCCGCATCTCGGCCAGGGCGCCAATCAGTCGATCGAGGACGGGATGGCGCTGGCGACGATCCTTTCGGAGCTCGATGCCTCCGCCGTGCCCGCCGCGCTGCTGACCTATGAGCGATTACGACGCGAGCGCGTCGCCGAGATTCAGCGCGGCGCGCGGCAGAACGGTCTGCGCGTCGATTCCGATGTTGCCGACTTGAAGGTGCGCGATGCCGAGCTGGCCGCGCACGCCGAATTCCGCAAGCAGCTGTACACCTACGACGTGGTGCCGGCGGCACGCGCTGCGGCGGCTTTATTGGCGCCGTAGCGCGCCATCGGCGCTATCAGCGCCGCATCATTTGACGAGACCGGTCTTCCTGGCCAGATCGGTGACGCGCCGCAGCTCGTCGCGCATTTCGGCCGCTTGCTGCTCGGGTGTCGCGTAGCTCTGCACGATGCCGAGTGGCGCCAGCTTCGCGGCGATGGCCGGCGCCTTGACGGCCTGCTCGACGGCGGTGACCAGCGCCTTGCGCGCGTCCTCGGGAATGCCCGTCGGCGCGAGAAAGCTGAGCCAGACGCCGAACAGTTCTTCCGCATGGCCGAGCTCGCGCATCGTTCGCACCTCGGGGGCGTCCGGGACCCGGCTCGATGCGACGATCGCGCGGAACGCGCCCGACTTGATGTGCGCGTTGAGCGCGCCGAGCGCCAGCACGACGCCTTCGATGTGCTCGCCGCGCAACGCGGTGACGGCCGGCGCCGCGCCGGCGTACGGGACCGCGAGCAGCTGCGCGCCGGTCAGCGCGTTGATCAGCTGGATGCAGAAGTCGCCGACCGAGCCCGCGCCGGGATGGCCGACCCGCACACGTCCCGGTTCCTTCTTTGCGTACTCGACGAGTTCCGCCAAGGTCTTGTAAGGCGCGTCGCTGCGGACGACCAGCACGCTGGGCGTCCGCGATGAGATGCCGAGCGGCGTGAAGTCGCGGGCCGCGTCGTACGTCACCGCCTGGGGCTCGATCACCGGCCGAAAGGTGAGGGCGCTGTTCGGTGAGAACAGGATCGTCTGGCCGTCCTTCCTGGCCTGCACGACGGCATTCGCGCCGAGCGCGCCGCCGGCCCCCGGGCGATTGGTCACGACGACTGATGTATTCAACGCCTTGGCCAACTCCTCGGCGAGGATTCGCCCCGAGACGTCCGCCGCATCGCCCGGCGCCAGCGGGACGACCACGGTGACCGGTCCATGCGGGAACGGTGATGCCTGACCGAATGCGGGAAAGCCGGCCGGCACAAGCGCAAGGCCCAAAACGGTACGCCGGGTCGTCTTCTGCATGGTCATGCTCAGAAATGTCGGTCAGTCCGGACGTCCATCATCCGCGCTTTGAAGCCGGCTTGGGCTTCGTCTTCTGCGGGTAGATCGACCTCATGGCGCTGGTGGTGGTAGCGCGAAAGCCGGTCGTCGAAAGCCGCTTCGTCCACCAACTCGACCACGTTCGCGGAGTCGACGACGACCGGTGCCATGCGGATCGTGGCAAGTTCTAACCGTACACGGCAGCAACCTGATAGCCGAGCGCGGCGAGGTTGCCATCCGGTGCCCACAGGCTGGTGCGCTGGTTGACGTAGCCGTCGCCTGCCTCGATCACATCCGTGTCGGCGCGCCACCACCCCATGGGGTCGTACGGCGTTGCCGCGGGTATCAACTCGATCTCCCACGACACCGAACTGAATGGGACCGGCCGTTTCAGGCGACCCACCGCGGGGCTGGGCGGCATGTCGGCGAGCAGCACTGACGTCAGCTCAGCGTCCGCCGCCTCATCGCGCATTCGAAGGTGAATGCGTGAATGCCATGCGGCGCCGTTCGAGTACGGCAGGTCCCCTTCGGCCCAGCGCGCGTCGAAGTGGGCGACGAAGTTCGGTGCGACGCCCTCGACGAACGGCAACTCCGGCGTCGCTTCGGGTGCCCGATTCACTGGCGGACACTCGGCCCGCAGCGACGGCAGCGTGGAGGGGCGCGCCTCGCCGAACACGCCAAGCAGCACCGCTGCCGTTTCGCCTTGGGTCGACAACGTTGCCTGGACCTGGCGCACATGCCGACCCTGGCGAAGCAAACGGACCGACACCTGCAAGTCGCTCGAGACCGGACCGATGAAGCTCGCCTGCAGCGCGCGCAGCGGCCAGTTGCTGCCGGTCACGTCGCGCATCGCCGCGACGCCGAGTGCGCCAACCAGCCCACCGAATGTGGTGCGACCCTGCCCCCAGTCATCGCCGATCGAAAAGCCAACGTTGTCGCCATGGCGCCGACGTTGGGCCAGCAGCGTGGTGATCGGAACCAGAGGGGTCATGACGCTCCTTCGTTCGCTGAGTGATCAGTTCGGCGCATTGTGTTCGCGAAGCGTCATCTCTGACGCCGGTGAAACTTCACTTGTGCGAACAACCTCGGTGGCAACGGGCGGTCGTGCTCATGCACTACGGCAGCTTGCGTCTGCCGACGGTTCGCGCGGTACGGGATTGGATTTCGCCCGCAGCCGAGCTTTCGAGAGTCTGCGGGAACCACTCGACCCACGCGCCATGCGGATGCGCCTTGGCCAGCATTCGTCGGGCGCCACCCGGCCATTGCGTCAGCGTCAGCGTCGGTGGCTGACCTTCCGCCCCGAGCTCGAATGCCAGCCACGCGAGCGGCGCATCATCGGTGGCGCTCCTGCCGGCGTTGCTGATTGCCGTGCGCACGGCCTGCTGCGTGGCTTCAGCCAAGTACTGCCACACGATCGAGTGGTACACGACAGTCGTCTCGCCGGCACTGCGTCGAGCGAGATGCCGATCTACCCATTCCGCCGCATCCGCCCGGTCGATTGCAAACGCGTTGGCTTGTGCCAGATCCAGCGCGGCGCTGAGTCGAGCCACGCGTTCAAGCTGCTCCGGCCAGACGTACGCCAGCAGGTTTCGTCGATCCGCTTCCAGGCGCGGATCCAGCGGCGCCTTGTCGCAGCCGGCCCTCGAAGTGACGCGAATGGTTTTTGGCAACTGGGGCAGGACACCGCGCCACTGCGAGCGGATACGAACCGGCGATTGGGGGTCGCCCCACGCGACATCGCCGAGGTCGAACCGGTAGCGGTCCCAGTGCAGGTTCAGTCCGGCGCTCGCCCCGATCTCCAGCAGCGCGAGAGGCAGTCGCGTGCTTTGGGCGATCTCGGCGAACCCGCCCAACAGCACCGCCGAGCGGCCGATCTCGTTGGTCTGCGGCGGCTGCTCCAGCATCCGCTCGAGGAACAACCGGCTCGTGCCGAGTGCCACGTTGAGCTCCCGGACCAGCGCCTCGCGGTCGAGGGTTCTTGCCGCGGGTGGGTAGAGGCCAGCAAGCGGGAGATTGCCAGCGAGCGCCAGTGCACGCAGGGCGCCGCAAAGCCGCAGCGGTACGGCGTCGGCAATCGGGTCGCCTGGCCAGTCGGGTAGCAACTCGGCCAAAGGCCCGTTGCTGCGCAGTTGCCCGGCCAATGTGTCGACCACATCGCCCGTGAAGTTGGCGTCCAGCTTCCTGCACCACTCCACTTGAAGCTCGAAGGCACGGAGCAGATTAGAAGATGACATGGAACGGACGATGTTGGGAACCGGATGGACTTCGCTTCGCGTCGGCGGGTTACTTCGCCAGTCGAACCAGTCTTACGCTGACTTGGACAAGATGCTGGTGAACGAAGCCTTGATGACTGCCAGGGCGCGGGCATCCCGATTGCCATTCGAGGAAGCACGCCCGTCGGCAGTTGCGGAGCATTCCATGTTCACACTCGTCGGCGAACTGCCGAAACATCAGTACGTTTGGATCGACACAGCGTTCACGCACCGAGAACCGCAGGGGTTCGCCGAGGCGGTGTGGTTTGGTCTGGTTTCAATGCGCGGGCGGGTGTGGGGCTGCACCGTGATGCTGAAGTCGGGCGCAATTTTCCGCAACCTGCCAGTCCACGCCCTCGCATTCCGCAACGATCCTGATCCGGACTGGACTCCGAAGGACGCGCAAGCCTGGGATTGCTACGGGGAGACGTTCACGGCGCTTCGCTACCAGTACCTCGCGGACCTCGAAGTCATGGCGCGATGCGACATCCATGGTCGAGATCGATTGCTCCGCGGTCGCTACCTTTTCACGTGTGCCCCGGTGGGCGACTCCTTCAGCCTGTATCCCGAGCAGGCCAAGGAGTTTTCATGGGTCGCGCTCGACAACGGGCGCCTGTGCGTATTGCCGACCAACCATCTGGTTTTCGCGGAGCAGTCGCACACCAATAACTGGTCGATGACATTTCCGAAGGACGTGCGGCGCCAGACCGAGATCTATCGCTGCGAGACGATCGAGGTCGGCGACGACAAGAATGCCACCGGTGACTTGCACCCAAGTCAGCCGCGTGACAAGGGTTCGACTGCTTTGACGCCCGATCTTCGGGTCGCCTAGAAGGCCACCATCAGCCCGCGAGACCCGGCCGGCATTGCGGTGAATACTGGATATATGTACAGTATGATCTTCGCACAAGTTGAAATGCACCGCGGACACGCCCGGTGCCAATTCAGCCCGAGTGCGGCTTGCCAAGTTGGCTGGCGCGAAACTTTCATCGTTCGTTTGGTCCGTTTGTGGTCGCCCCTCCGATGCCCCAGTCTGCGTTCTTGCCGACGCCTTCCGCGTTCCACCCGGATGTCGTGCTTGCTTCCGATGAGCAGCTCGAGCCCTCGTTGCCGCTCGGCAGTGATGGCGTGCGGCGCTGGGCATGGCACAGCCGGCATGGCGCCATGTTGATCGAGGTGATCGGCGATGAAGCGTTCGTGAACGGCCAGCGGGTCGAGCCCTATGCTCCGTGAGCGCACTGCCGTGTCGGCCTCCACGCCGCGCTCTCGCGTCGCGATCAGCTTCGGCTCTCCAGCCGGCGAGAGCGGCGTCACGCGGCTTGATCTCAACGAGATCCTGATTCGAAACCCGCAGGCCGCCTTCTTGGTGCGCCTTGCGGGTTCTGCCATGCGAGAGGCGGGCATCGACGACGGCGACCTCGCACTGGTCGATCGGGCGCTCGATGCGAACCACGGGCAAGTGGTCATCGCGGTTCACCAGAACGAGTTCCTCTGCCGGCGCCTGTGCCGACGGGACGAAGCCTTGGGCCTGCAGGCAACGGATCCCGATGTGCCGGACATCTGGGCCAGCGAGGCCGACAACGTCGACGTCTGGGGTGTCGTCACGCACGTGATCAAGCAGGTGTCGGGTTAGGCGGACCATGTTCGCGCTGGTCGACGTGAACAACATGTACGTCAGCTGCGAACGCGTGTTCCGGCCAGCGCTCGACCGCAAGCCGGTGGTCGTGCTGTCCAACAACGACGGCGCCTGTATCGCCCGCAGCAACGAGGCGAAGGATCTGGGCGTGAAGATGGCCCAGCCCTGGTTTGAAGTGAAGCACCTGGAGCGCAGCGCGGGATTGATCGCGCTGTCCGCCAACTTCGAGCTGTACGGCGACATGTCCAGCCGCATGATGGCGCTGGCTGCCGGCTACGCGCCACGACAGGAGGTCTACAGCATCGATGAGTGCTTCCTGGACTTCGAAGGCATGTCCGGAGATCTCGCCGCCATCGGTCGCGAGTTGCGACATCAGGTGCTCCGATGGGTGGGCTTGCCCACCAGTGTCGGCTTCGGTCCGACCAAGACTTTGGCCAAGCTGGCGAACCATGTGGCCAAGATGAGTGACCGCAAGCCGGGCACTTATCCGCAGCGGTTGGCGCAGGTCTGCGACTTCGGAAGACTGGCGCCCGCAGAGCTGGACGACGTGATGCGCCGCACCGACGTCGGCGACATCTGGGGCATCGGTCGCAAGACCGCCCCGAAGCTGCGCGAAGCCGGCATCCGGAGCGTGCTCGATCTCAAGCGCGCAGACGCTGCCACCTTGGGACGGCAGTTCAGCGTGGTCATGCAGAAGACCGTGCGCGAGTTGCAAGGAACGCCGTGCCTGGAGGTCGACGACGATCCGCCGGCGCGACAGCAGATCATGTGCTCCCGTTCCTTCGGCGAAGCGGTGACGGAGCTGTCGGATCTCATCGAAGTGGTCAGCGGCTTTGCCACCCGCGTGGCTCGGCGCCTGCGTGAGGAGCAAGGTGCCTGCAATGCCGTGCACGTGTTCATCGCGACCAGCCCGTACCGAAAGCAGGACCGTCAGCATTCACCGACCGCAACGCTGCCCTTGCCGCGTTCCACCGCGGACACGCGCGCCCTGGTGAATGCCGCGGTCATGGCACTGCGTGCCATCTACAAGCCGGGCTACCGCTACGTGAAGGCGGGGGTGATGCTGGTCGAGCTGCAGAGCAGCAAGCACGAGCCCACGAGCCTGCATCTCTTCGACGACGCCGAAGAGGCGCAGCCTGACGGTCGGCGCAACCTGATGGCAACGCTCGATGCGCTGAACGAGCGGTTCGGCCGCGATGCGGTGGGCATCGCCAGTGCGTCAAAGGGAAGCACGCGCAGTCAACATGCGTCCCGACAAGAACGCCGCTCGCCGCGGTACACCACGCGGCTGGATGAAATCATGGTGGCTAGAGCTTGATCGGCGTCAGCCCATGCGAGACGTCGCACGGGTGCACATGTCCGGGAAGTTTCCCAAACACAAACGCTCGGCCGGTGCAACGTGCGTGCGACGAGCATCAGGTCGTTGGGTGAAGTGGCTCCCGCCAGCTACCTAGCGCCCACAAGTCTCGGAGTTTTAAGCCGATAACCAGCCGTGGACGCGTGGCTCTTGATGCTTCCGAGCCATCCCTGCGTGAACCAAGGCCTGGGGCCGGAGAGACATTCCAATGACTGGGACCTTTGAAGGCTTGCGGACGCGATGCGTTGTCCTGCTGCCCGTGCTTCAGCTTGTCGCCTGCAGTTCGCTGCCGGTCATCGTTCCGGACACGAGCCGCGTGCGTTCATCGGTACAGGTCGAGGCCGCAAACGGCAGCATGCTGTCGGCGAGCCAGAGCAAGGCGTTGCTTGACAAGCGGGGGCTCACGGGTGCCCAGACAAGCCATTTCGAACGGCACCTGGCGCTGGAGCTGAAGGTCTCCGGCAGTCCGCTGACGACAGGCAACGCCGCCGTGTTGCTCCAGGACGGACCGGCGACTTATGCGGCCATGTTCGCGGCAATCGCGGGCGCCCGCGACCACATCAATCTGGAGACCTTCATCCTGGAAGATGACGAGGTCGGCCGACGCTTCGCCGACGTGCTGCTCGAAAAGCAGCGGCAAGGCGTCCAGGTGAACTTGATCTACGACGGGGTAGGCTCGCTCTCGACGCCGCACGAGTTCTTCGAGCGTCTCACGGACGCGGGCATTCGAGTGCTCCAGTTCAATCCCGTCAATCCGCTGGAGGCCAGAAGCGGCTGGGACCTGAACAACCGCGATCATCGCAAGCTGCTGATCGTTGACGGCAGCACGGCTTTCGTCGGCGGCATCAACATCAGCGCGGTGTATTCAGGCGGTTCGTCGCGCGGCCGGTTCGGCTCGGCCAGCTTCGTCGCAACGTCGCATCAGAAGGCGCAGGATCTGCCTTGGCGAGATACCCATGTGCAGGTGAGCGGTCCCGTCGTCGGCACCCTGCAGAAGTTCTTCATGGAGACCTGGGCGCAGCAAGAGCGCGAGCCCCTCGCCAGTCGGGACTAC
>JBDSAB010000198.1:0-7393 GCA_039922395.1 Caldimonas sp. | reverse complement strand
TGCTCCTTCGTCTCGGCGAACGGGCCGTCGGTCGTCACCGGCTTGCCGTTCTTGATGCGCACCGTGGTCGCGCTGTGGCTCGGCTTCAGCTCGGCGCCGCCGCGCAGCACGCCGGCCTCGCGCATGTCGGTGCCGTAGCGGGTGTAGGCCGCATACATCTGCTTCTGCGCCTCGGCGTCATTGGCGAGCGCCGCGAAGTTGCGTTCGTCGCCATAGATCAGGATCATGTACTGCATCGAAGTTCCTTTCGGGGTTGCCCCGACGACCGGGGTCGCTGCGATGACGCGGCGCGGCAGCCGAATCGACACGGCCCGGCGCCTTTATTTTCGGCCCCGGCGCGCGGTTTGTCAGAATCGCTGGCCCTTCCGCCGCAGCAATGCCGTCCATCGCCTCGACCCTCGACGTCGGCGGTTCCGCCTTTGCGGAGAACCGCGCGGCGATGCTGTCCCTGCTCGCGCAGGTGCGCGCCTGCGAGACACGGACCGCGTCGACCTCGGCGGCGGCGCGGCCGCGCTTCGAACAGCGCGGCCAACTGCTGCCGCGCGAGCGCCTCGCGCTGCTGCTCGACGCCGACGCGCCGTTCCTCGAGCTCGCGACCCTCGCCGGCCTCGGCCTGGACACGCCCGATCTCGAGCACAGCGTCGCCGGCGGCGGCGTCGTCGCCGGCATCGGTTTTGTCGCCGGCGTGCGCTGCATGGTCGCGGCGTCCGACTCGGGCATCGAGGCCGGCGCGTTGCAGGCGATGGGCCTCGACAAGCAGTTGCGCATCCAGGAGCTCGCACTCGAGAACAAGCTGCCGTTCGTGCAACTGGTCGAGAGCGCCGGCGCGAACCTGATGAAGTACCGCGTCGAGGACTTCATCCGCGGCGGCAACCTGTTCCGCAACCTGGCGCGCCTGTCGGCCGCCGGGCTGCCGGTCGTCACCGTCACGCACGGCTCGTCGACGGCGGGCGGCGCCTACCAGACCGGCCTCTCCGACTACATCGTGATGGTGCGCGACCGTTCGCGCGCCTTCCTCGCCGGGCCGCCGTTGCTGATGGCAGCGACCGGTGAAGTCGCGACCGAAGAGGAGCTCGGCGGCGCGCTGATGCACACGACGATCTCGGGGCTCGGCGACTACCTCGCCGAGGACGACCGCGACGCGCTGCGCATTGCGCGCGAGATCGTCGCGCACCTCGACTGGCCGCGCGATGGCGGCGCCGGCGCCGACCGCCCGCACCGGCCCCCGCGCCTCGACCCGGAAGAGCTGCTCGGCCTGATGCCGGCCGACCTGAAGCGTCCGGTGGACATGCGCCAGGCGATCGCCCGCTTCGTCGACGACTCCGACTTCCTCGAGTTCGGCGCGGCGTACGGCAGCGCGACCGTCTGCGGCCATGCGGCGATCGAAGGCCGCGCGCTCGGCATCGTCACCAACAACGGGCCGATCGACGTCGCCGGCGCCAACAAGGCGACCCACTTCATCCAGGCCTGCTGCCAGTCCGGGACGCCGCTGCTCTACATGAACAACACGACCGGCTTCATGGTCGGCCGCGCCCACGAAGAGGCCGGCATGATCAAGCACGGCTCGAAGATGATCCAGGCGGTGGCGAGCGCGACGGTGCCGCAGATCACGCTGTACTGCGGGGCCTCGTACGGCGCCGGCAACTACGGCATGTGCGGGCGCGGCTTTCATCCGCGCTTCTGCTTCTCGTGGCCGAACGCGCGCACCGCAGTGATGGGCGGCGAGCAGGCGGCGCGCACGATGGCGATCGTCGCTGAGGCGGGGATGAAGCGGAAAGGCGGCGCCGTCGACCAGGCCGCGCTCGACCAGATGCAGGCGGCGATCGTCGAGCGCTTCGACAGCCAGATGAGCGTCTTCGCGACCAGCGCCCGCCTGCTCGACGACGGCGTGATCGATCCGCGCGACACCCGCGGCGTGCTCGCCACCGTACTGGCGATCTGCCGGGAAGGCGATGCGCGGACGCCGAGGCCGATGCAGTTCTCGGTGGCAAGGCCTTGAGCGTTTCACGTCTGACGCGACCACGCCTTGCGCTGGCAAGCGCAAAAGCGAGCGCCGTGGCTTGGTTCCGCCGACCTCTCGCGTCGCGGGTCGCCATCAAGCCGACGCCCGACCTGCGATGAAGGCGACGCCGTTCTCCCGAGTTCTCGTCGCCAACCGCGGTGAGATCGCTCTGCGCGTGATGCGCAGCGCGCGCCGGATGGGTCTCGGCACGGTCGCCGTGTACTCGAGCGCCGATGCAGAGGCGCCGCACGTCCGCGCGGCCGATCAGGCGGTCGCGATCGGGGCAGCGCTGCCGAGCGAGTCGTACCTGTCGATCCCGGCGCTGCGCGAGGCCGCGCGCAAGAGCCGCGCCGACGCGGTGCATCCCGGCTACGGCTTCCTGGCCGAGAGCGCCGAGTTCGCGCGCGCCTGCCGCGACGCCGGTCTCGTCTTCATCGGCCCGTCGCCGGAAGCGATTTCGGCGATGGGCGACAAGGCCGGCGCCAAGCGGTTGATGCAGGCGGCGTCGGTGCCGTGCGTTCCCGGCTGGGACGGCGCCGCGGACGATGCGGAGCTCGCCGAGCATGCCGCGGCCATCGGCTACCCGGTCATGATCAAGGCGCGCGCCGGCGGTGGCGGGCGCGGCATGCGCCTCGTTCATCGACCGGCGGGGTTCGCCGAAGCGTTGCGGAGCGCGCGCTCCGAGGCGCAAGCGGCGTTCGGCGACGCCGCGGTGATCCTCGAGCGCGCCCTCACGGCGGCGCGCCACATCGAGGTCCAGGTCTTCGCTGACCGCCACGGCAACGTCGTCCACCTCGGCGAACGCGATTGCTCGGTGCAGCGCCGCCACCAGAAATTGATCGAGGAGGCGCCGTCGCCGGCGGTCGATGCGACGCTGCGCGAGCGCCTGGCGACGAGCGCACTGGCAGCGGTGCGGGCGGTCGACTACGAAGGCGCCGGCACGGTCGAGTTCCTGCTCGATCGCGACGGTCGGCACTACTTCATCGAGATGAACACGCGGCTGCAGGTCGAGCATCCGGTCACCGAGGCGATCACCGGCCTTGACATGGTCGAATGGCAGTTCCGCGTCGCCGCCGGCGAGCCGCTGCCGCTGACCCAGGACCAGGTCCGGTTCGACGGCCATGCGATCGAAGTGCGCCTGTGCGCCGAGGACGCGGCGCACGGCTTCATGCCGGCCAGCGGCACGCTGGCGTGCTGGCAACCACCGCCCGGGCTGCGGGTCGAGCATGCATTGCACTCGGGCATGCCGATCGTTCCGTTCTACGACTCGATGATCGCGAAGCTCGTCGCCCATGGACGCGATCGCGACGAGGCGCGGCGCCGGCTCGCCGCCGGGCTCGAAGCGCTGGTGGCGCTCGGCGTCCCGACGAATCGGCGCTTCCTGTCGCGCTGTCTCGTCGACCCGGTGTTCGTCGCGGGTGAAGCGACAACGGCGTTCATCGGCGAGCGCTCGGATGCGCTGGCCGACCCGCCGGGGGATGGCGCGCATCCGTTGGCCGCATTGGCCGCGCTGGTGCTGTTCCAGTGCGCTCCGCATCATGTCGACGACCGTGGCGGCGAGGTCATCGCGCCTCCGCTCGCCCACCGGCTGCCGGTGCCGATGCGCCTGCAGATCGGAAGCACCGCGATCGCGGTGCGTGTCCAACGCACCGGCGCGCGGCGCGTCGACGTCGCATTGGCTTCGGACAGCGCGACATTCGAGTTGCTCGAGCAGCGACCGAACTTCTTGAGGTTCATCCGCGACGGCGTGGCGGACGCGATCGATTTCGTTCGCGACGCCGACGGCGCATGGCTGCAGCACCAGGGCATCGACCTTCGCGTCGAGGATCGGACGCGGGCACCGCCGGTTCGCGCACGCGACGCGAGCGGCAATGGCACGCTGCGCGCGTCGATGAACGGGCGAGTCGTCGCGGTGGCCGTCCGCGTCGGCGACCGGGTCGACGCCGGCGCTGCGCTGGTCACGCTGGAGGCGATGAAGATGGAGCACGTGCATGTCGCGCCTCGCGCCGGCGTGGTGAGGGCCGTCGGCGTGAAGGTCGGTCAGCAGGTCGCGGCCGGCAGTGTGGTCGTCGAGCTCGGCGTGGAACCATCGGATGGGCAAGCTGTCGAGACGGGTGTCGATTCGGTCGCCCTGCAACGCGGTGCCGAGCCGCCGGAGGTCGATGTGTCCGCCAGGGCTGCGCCATGAAAAGTACCTCCTCCAGCCGTGTCTCACCGCCTCGCGACAGTGCCGTCACCACGACGCCCGACACCGAAGGCAACGCCACCCGCGCGCTGATCCTCGCGGCGGCGCGCGCCGAGTTCTCGGCAAAAGGCCTGAGCGGAGCGCGCGTGCGCCAGATCGCCGAGCGCGCCGGCGTCAACAAGCAGTTGCTGTACTACTACTTCGGCAGCAAGGACGATCTGTACCGGGCCGCGCTCGAAGCCGTCTATGCCGAGATCCGCGAGCTCGAGCGCGGCCTGCACCTCGGCGACCTGCCGCCGCTCGAGGCGATGGCGGCGCTGGTCGGCTTCTCGTTCGACTACCTTGCGCGCCATCCCGATTTCATCGGCATGCTGAACCATGAGAACGCACATGGCGCTGCGCACGTGCGCGAATCGAGCGCGATCCGCGCGACCAATTCGCCGCTGATCGAGCTGATCGCCGCGACCTTGAAGCGCGGCGTCGCCGCCCACGTGTTCCGGCGCGGCGTCGATCCGGTCGAGCTCTACATCTCGATCGCCGGCATGTCGTATTTCTTCTTCTCGAACCGCGGGACCCTGTCGTCGATCTTCGCGCGCGATCTCGCCGCGCCGAAGCGCGAGGCCGGCTATCGCGCACACGTGATCGCGCTCGCCCTCGCCGGCCTGCGGCCCTGAGCCACGCGCGTCCCGATCAGGGCGCGACGCGCTCCCAGCGCTCGAGGACGCGGCCGACGACCATCGTCGCCGTGGCGGCGGCGAAGGCGCGGAAGTGCGCTGCCGCAAGATGCGCATCGAACGCCGCGGCGTCGTCGTAGAGCTCGTACAGGAACACGCGGTCCGGCCGCGTTGCGTCGGTGCACACATCGAACTGGCGGCAGCCCGGCTCGTCCTCGCGCGAGCGCGCAGCGTTCTCCAGCATCAGCGGAATGAAGGCGTCCCGCTGTGCGGGATCGAGCGTGAATGCGACGGTCACGGCGAACATGAAGAGCTCCGTTGTCGGTTGAAGCAGTGCGCAGCGCAGCGTCGGCTTACGGCCTCCGCGCGAGCGCTTCCGGGTTGACGATGTACGGTGGCCTGCGCCCGGCAGCGACATCGAGCGCGGCGCGGAAAGCGCTCTCGGCGAGGCGGCGCATGCACTCGTCGGTGAAGCAGATGCCGTGCGGGGTCACGACGACGTTGTCGAGCCCGAGCAGCGGGTTGTCGGTCGGCGTCGGCTCCTCCTCGAACACGTCGAGGCCGGCACCGGCAAGCCGCCCTTCGGCGAGCGCCTGATAGAGGGCGCGCTCGTCGACGATCGGACCCCGCGCGGTGTTGATCAGGTAGGCGCTCGGCTTCATCAGCGCGAGCCGGCGCGCGTCGACGAGGCCACGGGTCGCTTCGTTCAGCGGGCAGTTGACGGTCAGGAAATCGGCTTCGCGAAACAGCGTGTCGAGGTCGACCAGCCGGACGCCGACCTCGGCCGCGACCGTCGGGTCGGCCACCGGATCGTGCGCGATGAAGGCCATCTCGAGCGGCCGGGCCAGCCGGAACAGCTCGGCGCCGATGTTGCCGAGACCGATCGAGCCGAGAGTGCGCCCGGTCAGGCCGGTGCCGATGTGGTCGAGCTTCTCGCTCCAGCGTCCGCTGCGGGTCAGGCGGTCCTTGACCAGCACCTTCTGCGCAAGCATCAGCACGAAGGTCAGCGCCGAGGTCGCGACCGGGCGCCGCACCCCGTCGGGCGCGATCGTCAGCAGCACACCGGCCGCGCTGCAGGCCGCCACGTCGATGGTGTCGTAGCCGACGCCGAAGCGGGCTATCAGCTTGAGCCGCCGATCGGCACCGGCCAAGGTGTCCGCGGTGACGCGGGTCAGCATCGCGCAGATCGCGTCGTAGCGCGCCGCCTGCGCCGGCGTCACTGCCGGGGACGGCTCCATGAACTCCCACGCAATGCCGGCGGCGTCGAACAGGCTGAGCACCGCCTCGCCGAAGATCGGCGTGCCATCCGACTTCAGCACATCGGCGGTGATGCCGACCCGGAATTCGCTCATGGATCGGTCCTTTTCGTGCGGATCACATCGCGGCGGTGAAGCCGCCGTCGACGGTCATCACCAGGCCGGTGACATACGACGCCTCGTCGGACGCGAGGAAGACCGCGGCCGGCCCGATCTCGTGCAACTCGCCCCAGCGGCCGGCCGGCGTGCGCTGGCTGATCCAGTCGGTGAACACCTGGTTCGCGAGAAGCGGCGTGTTCATCTCGGTCGCGAAGAAGCCGGGCGCGATGCAGTTGACCGTGATCCGATGCGGCGCGAGCTCGACTGCGAGCTGCTTGGTCAGCGCGTGCACCGCGCCCTTGCTTGCGACGTAGGCCGAGATCGTGGGTCGCGCATTGATCGCGCTGATCGATCCGGTGACGATGATGCGGCCGGCGCGGCGCGGCACCATCTCTTTCGCGGCCGCTTTGCACAGCACCCAGACGGCGGTCAGGTTGGTGCCGATCACGCGCTCGAAGTCGGCGAGCTCGAACTCGCCGATCGGCGCGCGGTGATTGATGCCGGCGTTCGCGACCAGGATGTCGAAGCGGCCGTGGCGCGCCGCGATGTCGGCGACGCAAGCGGCGGCCGCGTCAGCATCGTTGACGTCGAACGCAGCCGCTTCGCCGCGTAGGCCCTGCCGATGCAGCTCGGCGACGCGCGCATCGAGGGCCGCGCCATCGCGCGCATTGAGCACGACTTGCGCGCCGCGCTGCGCAAGCGACTCGGCCATCGCCCAGCCGAGCCCGCGCGACGCGCCCGTGATCAGCGCAACCTTCCCGGCCAGATCGAACATCGGTGTCTCCTCGGCCGAAGCCGCCTCATCGTGAATGCGAACAGCGAGTGCCAGGACCAGGGACTGTTCAGCGCGGTCCTACGGTGATTTGTCCCACCAGCCGCGCGTAAGCGTCCTGCAGCAGGCCGGTGTCGGTGCCGCCGGCGATCATCGTGTAGCCCATCGCGCGGACGCGCTCGATCCAGGCCGCGTCGGTCGCCATGAAGCCGGCCGCCTTGCCGTGGCGGCGGCTCACTTCGGCGACCCGGCGCATCGCAGCGTCGAAGCGCGGATCGGCGAACTGCGCCGGGATGCCCATGAAGTTCGACAGGTCGAAGTGGCCGACCCACAGCACGTCGATGCCGTCGACCGCGGCGATCTGCTCGACGTTCTCGAGCCCGCGCTCGGTCTCGATCTGCGCGA
>JBDSAB010000197.1:0-8464 GCA_039922395.1 Caldimonas sp. | reverse complement strand
CAAGGTGTCTTAATCTATGCCCCTGACGGTCATTTCGCCTTCGTGAATGTGGCGAATAATCTTCCCCACTTAGCAGCCAACAATCGGGATAAGGCGACGGCGGAAGAGGCGAGGGCTATCGTGGCAGGTTCGATAGCCTACTACGGCACATACACGGTCGATGAACCGACGAAGACTATCGTCTCGAAAGTTGAGGGATCGACGTTTCCTAACATGGTTGGAACCGATCAAAGCCGAGTTGTTACGTCGATAACGGCAGACGAAATGCGATTCATCAATCCAAAGGCCCCAGCAGGTGTGCTCGAGATAGTTTGGAAGCGAGCCAAATAAACACAAAGATGGAAGGCCGCTCCTGCCCGTTGCGAGACGGTTGCAACAGTCGCAAATCGGCCAAAAGCGGTCGCCGATCAGCGGCAGCTTTCTAGCCTGCTGTGTTGTCAAGCAAAGCACTCTGGTGCACCACCCGCTTCCAGTACTGCTCCGCCGATCTTAAGAAGGACCTGCGCAAGCAAGGGGGGCGAGGGGCCGGCGACCTAACCTCTCCCTCAAGCTAGCGTCGAAAAGGGCGGTTCGCGCCCTTTGCACCGCCGCTCATGTCGGACGTTGGCAAGTGTCGCGTTTCGAGTGGATCCAGCTTCAAGCGTCTGACGGCACCTTAGAGATCGTGTGTGAGGGTCACTGGCCGAACCGCTTCCGTTGACTGCGGTCGCGCACCAGAGCGGAGACGTCAAGGTTAGCGACCGCCTTCGCGGAACCGTGTTTCATGAGGAGCGCTGTGACTGCTGCTCGGAGACTGAGCCGCTGATCGCGCCTCATCAGAATTTTGGTCATCGGGAAAGTCCCTGTCTGGTTGACTTACCAACCAGTTGGCATATCAACTACTATCCGCCTTCCAGACGCATCTGCCGCGCCGCACCTACGCTATTTCAGGAAAACACACCATGCCAAGCGCTTTCAATCGTCCGATTGCAGTCTTCGCTGCCGGGTTCATCCTTGCTTTCTCGTCGGCCGCATCAGCCCAAGCCGTCAAGATTGGAATCATCGGGCCGTTCTCTGGTCCCTTTGCGCACTACGGCACCCTGTTCAGGAACGGCGCAGAGGCATACGTGGCGTCCCAGGGCGGCAAGCTGGCCGGCAAGGATGTGGAGCTCATCTACCGTGACACCGGCGGACCCAACCCGGGACAGACCAAGAACTTAGTGCAGGAGCTCATCGTCAAGGACAAGGTCGACTACCTTGGCGGCTTCGTCTTCACGCCCAACGCCTTTGCGGTTGCACCGCTGATTCAGCAGTCACAGACACCGACGGTCATCTTCAATGCCGCGACGTCGGCCATCACCGACAAGTCGGAGTTCTTTCTGCGCACCAGCTACACACTGTGGCAGGTGACGGTCCCGTTAGCCCAGTGGGCCGCCAAGCAGAACCTTAAAAAGGTCGTGACCGCGGTGACCGACTACGGCCCCGGGATTGACGCCGAAACAGCTTGGAAGAGCGAGTTCACGAAGCAGGGCGGTACCGTCGTCGAAAGCATTCGCATGCCGATTTCCACGACCGACTTTGCGCCGTTCGTGCAGCGCATCAAGGCGAGCGGTGCTCAGGCGGTCTACACCTTCCTGCCCGGTGGTCCGCCGAACCTCGGCTTTGTCAAGGCCTACAACGAGAACGGCCTGGCCAAGGCGGGAATCCGGTTCCTCGGTACGGCGGAGACCGACGAGTACGACTTGCAGAAGTTCGGCGACGCTGCTGTCGGGCTGACAACCGCGTTCCACTATTCGGCGGCGCACGAGTCGCAGGCCAACAAGCAGTTCATTGCCGCGTTGAAGAAGCGCGACCCCAACGCGATTGCCAACTACGCCTCGGTGGGCGCGTGGGACGGCATGTACGTCATCCACAAGATGATTGAAGCGACCGGTGGACAGAAGGACGGGCTCAAGGCGATCGCGTCGGCGCGCGCCTTGCAGTGGGAAAGCCCGCGCGGCCCGGTGCGCATCGACCCCAAGACACGGCACATCGTCCAGAACGTCTACCTGCGCAGCGTGGAGAAGGCGGGCGGCCAGCTCGTCAACAAGGAAGTCCAGAGCTTCGGGCCTCAGAGCGACTACGGGCTCGACAAGTAGCCGTGCGGCCTCAGCAACCGTCAACGCAAGGCCATGCAGCTCCTTGCCAACGTCTTGGTCGACGGTCTTGCCTACGGCATGGTGCTGTTCGTGATCGCCGTTGGCCTGTCGGTCACGCTCGGCCTGATGCGCTTCGTCAACCTCAGCCACGGCGCCTTCGCAATGATCGGCGGCTATGTCGCAGCGCTGCTCACCCGAGAAGCCGGCTGGAGCTTCTGGCTGGCGCTGCCCGCCGCCATCGCGACCACCGGCCTGCTTGGAGCAGCCCTGGAGGCGCTTGTTCTTCGGCACTTGTACCGGCGCAGTGAACTCAGTCAGGTCCTCTTCACGATGGGCCTGACGTTCTTCCTGATCGCCGCAACCAATGCGCTGGCCGGTCCGCAGGTCCAGCAGATCAAGCTGCCGCAGCTGCTTGATCAGTCGGTGGACCTGGGCTTTCGCACGTTGCCGGCGCAGCGCCTGCTGGTGATTGGCGCCGGATTGGCCGTGGCGCTGGCGGCCGCATGGAGCGTGACCCGCACTCGGTTCGGAGTCTGGCTGCGCGCAGCCGTTGACCATCCGGATACCGCATCCGCTCTCGGCATTCCGATTCGCGCGGTGCAGTGCGCCACCTTTGCGGTAGGCGCCGCTCTGGCGGGACTCGGAGGCGTGCTTGGCGCGGAGCTGATGCCGCTGGAGCCTTACTACGCGCTGAAGTACCTGGTCCTCGTCCTCGTGGTGGTCGCCGTCGGCGGCATGGGAAGCCTGCTCGGCTCGTTGATCGCTGCCCTGTCGCTCGGGATCGTCGAGACAGCCAGCAAGTACCTGGCATCCGACTGGGGCAGCCTGTTCTTCTTCCTTGCCATGGCATTGCTGCTTGCCTGGCGCCCGAACGGCCTGCTTAGCCGCGGAGGGCGTGCATGACGACGGCCGATAGCTCGTTGGCGCCGCGCTGTCGTCCGGCTTGGCACGCGCCTGCCGTTGTCTTCACATTGGGACTCGCTGCCTGGTGGCTGTTGCCCGACCAGCTGGGGCTCGTCACACGCATCGCGTTCACCGCACTTTTTGTGCTGTCGCTCGACCTCGTTGTCGGGGTGGCCGGAATGGCGACCTTGGGACATGCAGCACTCTTCGGCGCCGGCGCGTACGCGGCCGGGATCTTCGCACTGCGCGTCCACCCTGATCCGCTCGCGGGACTTGCCATCGGCATCGTCGCAGGTTCACTGATCGCCCTCGCATCAGGTGCTTTTCTTCTTCGCTATCGCGGCTTCACGTTCCTGATGCTGACGATCGCGCTGGCGCAGATCGCGCTGAGCCTGGCTCAGAAGGCCCGGGATTGGACCGGTGGCGACGATGGGCTGACCGGTTTCACCATGGGCCCGCTACTGGGCCGTTTCGTATTCGATCTCGAGGGACGCACAGCTGCGTTGTATGCACTGGTTGTATTGACCCTCGCGCTCTATGTCGCGCGCCGCGTGACCGACTCGCCCTTCGGTCTGGCTGTGCGTGGCATTCACGAGAACAGGGCGCGGATGGCCGCGCTGGGTACGCCGGTCTTCCTACGCCTGCTCACGATCTACACGCTCGCCGGTGCACTGGCAGGCGCGGCCGGTGCACTGGCGGCCCAGACCAATGCGATCGTCGGGCTCGACAGCCTCTCGTTTGCCGTGTCGGCGGAAGCGCTGGTGATGCTGATTCTCGGAGGGGCAGGTCGACTGCACGGCGCAATCATCGGTGCAGTGTTGTTCACCTTGCTGCACCACACGGCGTCCTCGATCAACCCCTACCATTGGTTGTTCGTCGTCGGAGGCGCACTGATGTTCGTGGTGCTGGTCCCACCCCAGCGCGCGTGGGCTTGGCTGCGTAGCCGCCTCGGTGGACGCCAATCGCGGCCGGTGCCTGCGGCGACGCAGGAGGAGCTCGCATGACCGCGATGCTCGAGACCCGTGGGCTCGAAAAGCACTTCGACGGCCTTCACGTCACGCGGAGTGTTTCGTTGCGGATCGGCGCTGGCGATCGTCTCGCACTCATCGGTCCGAACGGCGCCGGCAAGACGACCCTTGTCAATCTGATCAGCGGCGTCCTGAAGCCGAACGCCGGCAGCGTGTGGCTCGCCGGCGAAGCCGTGACGCAACGAAGCCAGGCGCAGCGCGTGCGGGCCGGGCTGGCGCGCACGTTCCAACTCACGACGCTTGCGCCGCAACTACCGGTGCAGCGACAGGTCCAGCTCGCGCTATTCGAACGCGAACGGCTGAGCGGCCGCGCCTGGCGATCCGTGGACGCCTATCCGGCGCTTGCGACGGAGTCCCGCGCGCTGCTCATCGACTTCGGTCTCGACAAATACGCCGGCCTTGCGACTGGGCTTTTGGCATATGGCGAGCAGCGGCTGGTGGAAATGGCGCTTGCGATGGCACTGCGACCGCGCGTCCTGCTGCTCGACGAGCCGATGGCCGGCGTGCCGCAAAGCGAAGGTGCCCGTCTTCTCGACGCGCTCGCTCGGCTGCCCAAAGATCTTGCGGTCCTGATCATCGAGCACGACATGGACCTGGTTTTCCGTTTCGCGCAACGCATCATCGTGCTGGCTGAAGGAGCCGTCTTGGCCGACGGATCACCGGACGAGATCCGTGCCGATCCGAAGGTGCGCACGGCCTATCTCGGACACTGACATGGCGGCCCTGCTCGAACTGACTGACGTGATTGCCGGCTATGGCCCGGTCACCGTTCTGAACTCGCTGAGTTTCGCGGTCGAGGCGCTGGAGCGGCTCGCGCTCATCGGCCGCAACGGCGTCGGAAAGACGACGGCCCTGCGCGCGGTGATGGGGCTCGCTCAGCTGCGTGCCGGACGCATTGCGTTCGATGGCGAAGACCTCTCCCGCCTTGCACCGCACGAGCGCGCCCAGCGCGGGCTCGGCTATGTGCCCCAGACACGCGACGTTTTTCCGTCCTTGACAGTCGATGAGAACTTGATCGCGGGTCTCAAGCACCGCCCGCGTCGGGCGATTGAAGAAGCGTATGCCTTGTTTCCGCGGTTGGCGGAACGCCGTCGACTCGGCGGCTCCCAGCTTTCGGGAGGCGAGCAACAGATGCTTTCGGTCGCCCGCGCGCTGCTCGGCCAGCCGCGTCTGCTGCTGCTCGACGAGCCGCTGGAGGGCCTCGCCCCGCTAATCCGGGCCGAACTGCTGCTCGCGTTCGAGCGTCTGAGCCGCGAATCCGGCGTCACCGTCGTCATCGTCGAGCAGCAGGTTCAGGAGGTGCTGCGCTATGCGACCCGCGCTTTGATCCTCGAGCGCGGCGCGGTTGTGCATGCGGCGGCCGCCGCCGAATTGAGTGAAGACACCGCCACCTTGGAGCGACTGGTCGGCATGGCCGTCCATTGAATGGAAAGGCATCCGCATGACCGACTCCGCCAGCATTCCCGAACTCGACGTCGATCCGTACGCGTTCGACAATCTGATCGATCCGTATCCGATGCATGAACGCCTGCGCGAGAGCGGGCCGGTCGTGCGCCTGACGCCCTATGGCACCCTGCTGGCTTGTGCCCGGCATGCCGAGGTTCACGCGGTGTTCAGCGATCACACCCGCTTCATCTCAGGCGCTGGAGTCGGGCTGACGAACTTCAATCTCGAGAAACCGTTCCGGCCAAAGAGCCTGATCCTCGAGGTCGACCCACCATTGCACACACAGCACCGTGCAGTGCTCTCGCGCATCCTCAGTCCGAAGACAGTCACGCAGATCCGCGCGGTTTTCACGGCCGAGGCCGAGGCGATGGTCGACCGTTGCCTGGAGAAGTCGCAGGCCGATGGCCAGATCGACGCGATCCACGAACTGGCGCAGCCCTATCCGCTGAAAGTCTTCCCGGACGCGGTGGGGCTGGAGCCCGGCGCTCGCGAGAACCTGCTGATCTACGGCGACATGGTCTTCAACTCGATGGGACCGCGCAACGAACTGCTTGCGAAAAGCGCCGAGCGGGTCGGGGAAGTGACGCAATGGATCATGGAACATTGCCAGCGCGAAAACCTTCGACCGGGGGGCTTCGGCGACCAGATCTACCAGGCTGCCGAAGCCGGCGAGATCGATCCGGTCAACGCGCCGATGCTGGTCCGCTCCTTCCTCTCAGCTGGTGTCGATACCACCATCAACGGTCTCGGCAATGCGTTGTACGCGCTGGCGCACCACCCGGACCAGTACGTGATGCTGCACGCCGACACGGCGCTGGCGCGGCCGGCGTTCGAGGAAGCCTTGCGGTGGGAGTCGACCGTGCAAACGTTCTTCCGGACCGCCGCACACGACACGGAAATCGCGGGTGTCCCTGTGCGCGAAAACACGAAGGTGCTGTGCATGCTGGCATCGGCGAACCGCGACCCGCGCAAGTGGCCTGAGCCAAATCGCTACGACGTCAAGCGGCGGCCGACCGGGCACATGGCGCTCGGCGCGGGAATCCATGGCTGCGTGGGACAGGCCGTAGCCAGGCTGGAAGGCGAGGTGGTGCTGACGGCACTGGCCCGCCGCGTCAAGCGCATCGAGGTCGCCGGACCGCACACGCGGCGACTGAACAACACGCTGCGCGCACTCGACACCCTGCCACTGCGATTCATTCCCGTTTGAGCCTGCCATGCCCACCGTTTTTTTCGTCCTCCCCGATGGCCGCGAGCAGGCAGTGCACGGCTCGCTCGGCGCAAGCGTGATGCAGACGGCCACCGGCGCCGGCGTGCCTGGCATCGTGGCCGAGTGCGGTGGGTCGGCGATGTGCGCAACCTGCCACGTGTACGTCGATCCGGATTGGATCGAACGATTGCCGCAGCCGCTGGCCAACGAGGCGGAGATGCTCGACTGCACCGCTTCAGAGCGCTTGTCGAACAGTCGGCTGTCGTGCCAGATCAAGCTCTCGGCGACGTTGGACGGGCTGCGGCTGCGGGTCCCGGAACGCCAGCAGTAACCGTCATGGACAAGCCGCTTCCATCAGGACGGGCGCCCGCTGTGGACGACGGGATCCCGGTGCCGTCGCGCCGCTCGACGGGGCGATCCGCAGGAAGCGCCCGGAAGCGGCCGCGCAAGGTCGTCGATCTCGACCGTTACGTTCCCGCCTTCATGACCTGGATTGCGAACAAGCTGTCTCGAGGCGCATCGCAGCACTACCTGGCCGTCTTCGACGTGGGCATCGAGACGTGGCGGTGCCTGGTGCTGCTCGCCGTCGAAAATTCGATCTCCGCTCAGCAGGTGTCGAAGGTCGTCGGGATGGACAAGGCCTCGGTGAGCCGCTGCTTCAAAAGCATGCAGTCGCGGGGCCTCATCACGCTCGATCTCGATTCGGCCGATGGACGTCTCCGAATGGCGACGCTGACGAAAAAGGGCCGCGCGTTGCACGACCAGATTCTGGGCGTTGCGCTGGAACGCGAGCGCGCTTTCCTGTCTGTTCTCACTGCCTCAGAAAGGGAGACGCTCATCAGACTCCTGAAGCGACTGCACGAGAATTTGCCCGAGGTCGAACGAGCGACAGACTGCTATCTCTCGACACAGTTCCCTGGGAAAGGTCGGCCTCGCTTCCCTCGACCCGCAAAGAATGATGGCGACCTACCTAACGCTCGTTAGCGTCTGCCCCGGTGGCACTATTGCTGCAGCCTGTCAGCGGCGCCGATTACCGCTCTAAGACTGGAGCCGGCCAGTTCCGGTCGCTGGCGACGGGCAGCTTACTGGCATCTCCTCCAGTCGTTCCAGACAGGAAAGCACTACCGGGAGGGGCCCTCGCACTCCTACGCGGCTGCGCACCGGAACCGCTACCGGGTGGGAAAACTTACTCCGGCGGCAATGGAGAGTAGTGCTCGCTGTGACACCGTTTGGTACAGCAACACGCCCAGACCGAGGAGGCGACCGGCGCCAGCCTGCCGCAATCCCACGTGGCAGTGCGGCAATGGGTGTTGTCACTGCCGATCCCGCTGCGCCTGCTGCTGGCCGCACACCCGCGACTGGTGACGCGGGCGCTTCGGGTCGTGCACCGCGACGCCTCATGCTCGTCGATGTGGGGCTGACCAGTGCGGCGATCTCTACGACCTGGCCAGCGATCCACAGCCCGGTTGATGTCTGCGCCTGCGGCAGACAGGCAGGCCCACGCACCGGCCGTCAGGCGACGCGCTCCAGTGCGACCCCTCTGCAGTCCATCTCATAGTCCAGGCCGACGATCGGCGGTCGAACGTAGTGCCACGTGATGCCACCGGTATCCGCACCCCGGGCCACCAGCTCGCTAGCCAGGAAAGCGTGGATGTCATGCACTGTGTAGACCTGGGTGGCGGTGACGTCGCGCCAGCCGAATCCAAGCGCCGCGAGGCGCCGCTCCTGCTCGGCCAATACCCAGCGCACCTTGCGCAACATTC
>JBDSAB010000196.1:0-2884 GCA_039922395.1 Caldimonas sp. | reverse complement strand
CCGTCGTCGGGCTCGCTCTACATCGCGAAGTCGTTCATCACCGTGATCACGGGCGGCGCCGCGATCATTTCCGGCACGCTCGGCAGCTCGATCATCTTCGGCACCGTCAACCAGATCGTCTCGTTCGGCTCGACGCCGGTGATCGGCGAGATCGCGATGCTCGCGCTCGCGATCATCCTGCTGCGCCTGATGCCGCAGGGCATCACCGGGCGCTTCTTCAAGAACTCGACATGACCGGACATCCCACGTTCGGGGTCGGACGCATCCGCTGGGGCTGGTTCATCTTCGGGTCGCTGATCCTGCTGCTGCTGCCCGCCGTCACGTCGACGAACACGCCGACCTTGCTGCTGATCTGGGCCCTGTTCGCGCTGTCGCTCGGCCTGCTCTGGGGCTTCGCCGGGATCCTGAGCTTCGGTCATGCCGCGTACTTCGGGCTCGGCGCGTACACGTACGCGATCGCGTCGATGAACGTCGGCGAGAGCACGGGCCCGTTGCTTCTCGCGATCGTGCTGCCGGCCGCGGTGGCTGCGGTGATCGGCGCGATGATGTTCTATGGCCGCATCAGCGACGTCTACATGGGCGTGATCACGCTCGTCGTGACGTTGATCCTGTTCAAGTTCATGAACGCGACCGCGGGCGACGCCTACCGGATCGGCAGCGCGCGGCTCGGCGGCTTCAACGGCATCCCGGCGTTTCCGATCCTGAACCTGCCCGGCGATCCGAGCGTCACCGTCTTCGGGACGCCGTTCTACTACGTCGTGGCCGTTGCGCTGATGGGCTGCTACCTGCTGTGCCGGTGGATCCTGGGCTCGTACTTCGGCCAGGTGCTGATCGGCATCCGCGAGAACGAAGCGCGCGTCGAGCTGCTCGGCTACAGCGCGCCGCTGTACAAGACCGCGATCTTCACGATCAGCGCGGCGATGGCGGGGCTCGCCGGCTGCCTGTTCGCCAACTGGGCCGAGATCGTGACGCCGGGCGTGTTCAGCCTCGGGCAGTCGGCCGAAGTGATCATCTGGACCATCGTCGGCGGGCTCGGCACCCTGGCCGGGCCGATCGCCGGCGCGATCGTGCTGGGTTACCTCAAGCTGCTGCTCGGCCAGCAGACGTTGATCGACAACTCGCTCGTGCTCGGCGCGATCCTCGTGCTCGTCGTGCTGCTGCTGCCGAGTGGTTTGCTGCCGGCGCTGACACGCTGGCGCGAGCGCCGCGACCTGGCCCGGGTCAGCCGCCGGCAAGCCAGCAGTACGCGGCGGCGACGCAGCCAGCGAGGTGACGTGTGAAGGCGCCGCGGGCCGAGCGCCGGGCCGCTCCCAAGCCGGCCCGGCCTTGCAGGCCGCGACGCTGCGAGACGCAACGTCTCCTCATACCGTCCATGCCGGCGCAGGCCGGCATGGAGCCGCGGCACTCGGCCCCCTCGGGGGGCCGGCCGGTGTACCCGCTGGACGGGGGGCACCGGTGAGCGAAACGGTGCTCGACACCCGCGACCTGTCGATGCGCTTCGGCGGCGTGCAGGCGGTCAACAACGTCAACTTCTCGCTGCGCGACCGCGAGCTGCGCTGCCTGATCGGCCCGAACGGCGCCGGCAAGAGCACCTTCTTCAAGTGCCTGACCGGGCAGATCCGACTCGACCCGAGCCACGGCCGCGTCTTCATCCGCGGGCAGGATGTCAGCGGCTGGCGCGCCTACGAGATCGTCCGCCTCGGCGTCGGCATCAAGACCCAGGTGCCCTCGGTGATGAACGGGCTGAACGTCGAGGAGAACCTGTTCCTGTCGGCACGCCGGGTGCATCCGAACCGCGCCTCCGCCGAAGCGGCGGTCGAGGAGGTGATGCAGCAGGTCTCGCTGCAGCGCATCGCGCGCCGCCTCGTCGGCGAGCTCGCGCACGGCCAGCGCCAGCTGGTCGAGATCGGCCTCGTGCTGGCGCAGCGGCCCTGGCTCTTATTGCTAGATGAGCCGGCGGCCGGCATCACCGGCGCCGAGGCCGACCAGCTCGTGCGCATCATCCACGAGGTCAACGAGAAAGCGACTGTGGTCGTGGTCGACCACGACATGCAGTTCGTGCGGATGCTCGGCGGCCAGGTCACCGTGCTGCACCAGGGCGCGATCCTGCGCGAAGGGCCGGTCGACGAGGTGCTGGCCGACGCGAAGGTGCGCGAGGTGTATATCGGGAGCCGCGCGAAATGAGCGACGCGAACGGGTGGCGGAGTGATTCGGTCGGTGGCAGCGCCGACCCGTCCGACGCCGACGCTGACGAATCAAGCGGCACGCCGTCCGATGCGGCTGACGTCGTCCTCGACGTCGCCGGCCTGCGCGCCGCCTACGGTCACGTGCCCGTGCTGCACGGCATCACGTTCGGACTGCACGCGGGCGAGGCGGTCGGCATCGTCGGCCACAACGGCGTCGGCAAGACGACGTTTCTGAAGGCGCTGATCGGCCTGGTGCCGGCAACCGCCGGGCGGATCTCGATCGACGGCGTCGACGTGACGCGGATGAAGGCGCACGACCGCAGCCGGCTCGGCATCGGCTACGTGCCGCAGGGCCGCGGCATCCTGCCCGGGCTGACCGCACTCGAGAACCTGCGTCTCGCGTGGACCGCCGATTCCGGCGACACCGAGGCAGCGGCGATCGAGCGCATCACCGACACCTTGCCGCGGCTGCGCGCGCTGCTCGACCGCAAGGGCGGCCTGCTGTCCGGCGGCGAACAGCAGATCCTCGCGCTCGGCCGCGCGCTGATGCCGGTGCCGTGGCTGCTGCTGCTCGACGAGCCGTCGGAAGGGATCCAGCCGTCGATCGTGCAGGAGATCGGCGAGATCCTCGCGAACCTGCGCAAGCGCGACAAGCTGTCGCTCGTCGTCGTCGAGCAGAACCTCGACCTGGTGCTCGA
>JBDSAB010000195.1:0-3839 GCA_039922395.1 Caldimonas sp. | reverse complement strand
GCGTAGAGCGTCCACAGGCGCGCCAAGTCCGCCGTGCCGTCGTTGCCCGACACGGTCTTGAACGCGGCCTGCGCCTTGGCGTTGTCACCGGCCAGCAGATAGGCGATCGCAAGATGGAGCTTGGCGTCCTCGGGACGCTTCAGGCCGCCCTTGGCGATCCCCTGCTGCATCAGTTGCAAGCCCTTCGCGGACTGTCCGTTGAAGACCAGGTTCATGCCGACGTTGACCAGCGCATTGCCGTCCTTTGCCGCCAGCGCCTGCTTCTCGTCTTCGGCGAGCGTCTTCTTGTCCTCGTCGAGGCGCTTGGCGACGAGATCACGCAAGCGCTTGTGACGCTCGGCCTGGGCGCCGGTGCCGAGCGCGCCGGAGGCGAAACCCTTGTCCACCACCTGCTTGCTCTCAGCCGCGAACTCGGCCTGCAGGGCCAACTGCGCCATCTCCATGTAGTCGTTGGCGGCTGACATGCTGCCCGACGCCAACGAGAGACGGTAGGTGTCGAGCGACAGGCGATCCGAGAAATTGGGCTTGCGCTGCAAGCGCGTCAACAGGTCGACCCAGTACTCCTTCTTCGGGTAGTAGGTAACCAGCTTCTCCATGGCGAAGACATACGCGTTGTTGTCGTTCAGCTTCAACGCGGCGTTCAGCAACAGCTTCAGGCGGTCTTCCGCAGGAGCGGTACCGCTGCGCTCGGCAGCCTGGATCTCCGTTGTCAGCTCCTTGGCAGCGCCAGAGAAATCGCCGCTCAGGTACTGGCTCTGGATCAGCAAGGTACGGATCGCCGCATTGGTGCCGCCGTCACGAAAGTAGCGCTGTGCCCACTGCATCGCCTTCGGATAGTCGCGCGCCCGGTAATAGCCGCCGGCAATCGACTCGATCATGCGGACCTTGTCGGCCGCAGACACCCGGCTCGACCCGCTGAGCGCCTCGAAGGAACGTGCGGCGACGTCGACCTCGCCCGCACCGGACGCCGCCGCGATCCGCATGCGCTCGATCATGAAGGTCTCGTTGGCGTTCTTGCCGCCGACCGCCTCGGCGTCACGCACCTTCGCGAGCGCTTCCTTGAAGCGCTGGGCCTTGATCAACTCCTGGGCGGCCTGCAGCGGCCGACCCACCTCCGGGCGCAGGGCCTCCTGGGCCTGCGCAGCGAGCGGTACGAAGAGCGTCGCGACAGCCAGCGCAACCGCGGCTACGCCGGCACGCATCGAAGACCGCACGCCGCGGCTACTTGACGAACTGTTCATTGCCGATCATTCCGAGCTTGGTCACGCCGAGGCGCTGCGCCGAGGCCAGCACCATCGCCACCGACTTGTACTCGACGAGCCGGTTCGGTCGAATGTGGACTTCGGGCTGGTCGGGCGTTGCAGCGGCTTGCTGCAGTTTCACTTCGAGCGCTCGCCGATCGGCGAGCGCCTCGCCATTCCAGAGCACGGTGCCGTCGAAGTCGATGTCGATCGTGACGACCACCGGTGGCGCCGAGGGCGGCGGTGGCGTGCCGGTCGGCATGTTCAGGCTGACCGAGTGCAGCTGGATCGGAATCGTGATGATCAGCATGATGATCAGCACCAGCATCACGTCGATCAACGGCGTGGTGTTGATGTCGATCATCACTTCGGGATCGCCCGAGCTGTTGCCCGAGCCGACGTTCATGGACATGTGCGTCTTCCTAGCCCTTCGGCGGCGGCTCGGTGATGAAACTGATCTTCTGGATGGCCGCACGCTGGCACGCGAACAGCACCCGGCCGATCGACTCGTAGCGGCTCTTCTCGTCGCCCCGGATGTGAACCTCCGGCTGCGGCGTCATCACCGCGATCTTCTTCAAGCGCTGGAACAGCACTTCGGTGTCGGCGATCGGCTGCGTGTTCCAGAACACGTCACCATCCTTGTTGACCGCGATCTCGATGTTCTCCGGCTTCGTCTGCCGCGCGATGTTGGTCTCTTTCGGAAGCGCCACCGGCACGGTGTGCGCGACCACGGGAATCGTGATCAGGAAGATGATCAGCAGCACCAGCATCACATCGACGAGCGGCGTGGTGTTGATCGCGGAGACGACTTCGTCCTCGTCGCTCGAGGACCCGACGGTCATGGCCATGGCAGGAACTCCAGTGGTTCGATCAGCGCGTCGCGGTCTGACCGATCTTGGCGCCCATCAGCACGCCGTGCAGCTCGGCGCTGAAACGTCGCACCGCTTCCATCGTCACCTTGTTGCGACGGACGAGCCAGTTGTAGCCCAGCACCGCAGGCACGGCGACGGCAAGGCCGATGGCGGTCATGATCAGCGCCTCACCGACCGGGCCGGCGACCTTGTCGATCGAGGCTTGTCCCGCGATGCCGATCGCGGTCAGCGCGTGGTAGATGCCCCAGACCGTGCCGAACAGGCCGACGAACGGTGCCGTCGACCCGACGGTCGCCAGGAAGGCCAAGCCGTCCTGCAGGCGGCTTTGCACGTCGTCGAGGCTGCGCTGGACGCTCATGCCCACCCAGGTGTTGCGGTCGATGTTCTCGGTGAGCGTGCCCGCGTGGTGCTCGCTTGCCTCGATTCCACTGTCGGCGATGAAGCGGAAGGCACCGCCCTCCTTCAGCGATTCGACTGCGGTGCTCAGGTTCGACGAGCGGAAGAAGGTCTTCTGCGCCGCTTTGGCCTCGCGGCTCAGCTTCAGGCTCTCGTAGAGCTTCGTGATCAGGATGTACCAGCTGCCCATGCTCATGATGACCAGCAGGATCAGCGTGCCGCGCGAAACGAAGTCGCCCTGCGCCCACAACGCGCCAAGGCCATACGGGTTGTCGACGGTTTCCTTCGAGGTCGAGGCGGCTGGCAACGGCGCCATGGCATCCGATGCTGCGCCGGTCGTCGGCGCCGCGGCTGCGGCCGATGCGGCCGGATCCTGCGCAAACGCAGCCGGGGTGATGGCGAGAAAGGCGCCGAGGGCCATCGCGAGGCACAACGCGGCGAACAAGGAAGTCAGACGCTTGGGTAGATTCATGGTTCTTTTTCCGATCACTCAATAGATAAACGTGCGGTGCGCCGATCGCGTCGTCACTCGAGCTTGTAGCCAAAGGGAACTGTGACAAGCACGTCGCGGCCCTGCCCCTGGCACTTGTACTCGCCGACGATGCGAATGCTGTTACGCGCGAAGATGGCGTGCGAGGCGCGCAGCGCCTTGATGTCTTTGATCTCGCCGGAAGCTGTCAGCGTGAACTGGATCAGCGCTTCACCTTTGTCGAGGCCCTGGCGAATCGCTTCGCGCGGGAATCCGGCATCGCCCATCACCGTGGTGTAGTTCGAGCAGGCGACTCCGGCGGTCACGGTCGGCGGCGGGGCCGGGGGTGCCGCGGGCGGCGGTGCCGGAGCGGGCGCGGGCGCGGGCGGGGGCGGCGCGGGAACGATGGCGACCGGCGCCGGCGGCGGCGTCGGCGTCACTGCGGTGATCGTCGGCTGCGGCGGCGGCGGTGCAGCGATCTGCACTTCGGGCGGCGGGATGAACGGCGGTGGCGGCGCTTCGAGCCGTGGAGGCGGTGGCACCACAATCTCGGGCGGCGGAGGAGGCTTGCGCACTTCCTCGATGACCTTGGTCTCGATCGGTGCCCGGATGACCTCGACGACTTTCTTCGCAAGTCCGGTCACGAGCGCGTAGACGACGGCCACGTGAAAGAGGATGACAACCGTCAGGCCGACGACATGACGCCGCGGGTCCGATTGCCGCTTCGAAAAATCCATTGCCTGGGATCTCCAGATGCCCGACGCGAGGCCGATCGAGCTTAACAAAAATGCCCGCCGGCTTATGGCCAGCGGGCACTCAGAAGTTCAACTCGGATTGTAGGCGATTGGCTAGATGGAGGAC
>JBDSAB010000194.1:0-4280 GCA_039922395.1 Caldimonas sp. | reverse complement strand
CGGCGATCGGCGGCGGATACAGGCCGTTCGCGCTGAAGCGCTGGCGCGTCGCGTCGAACGAGCCGTTGACTTGCGGACCGCGTGCTGCATCGGCAGCACCGACGTTCGCGCCGGCGCGGGTCAGGCGCGCCTGGGCCGCCTTCAAGGTCGGGCTGTCGGCGAGCGAGCGTTCGATCAGCGCGGTCAACGTCGGATCGGCAAACGCCACCCACCAGGCGGGGGCGATGGCCGGCACCGTTGGCGCGGCATCGGTGATGCCGACCGTCGATGCCGCGATCGGCTTGGCCTGCGACGCGATGCCTTCGGTGCTGGCGCAGCCCGCCAGGGTCAGCACGATGCTCGAGGCGAGCGCGATCACGAATGCGGCCACGGTCGGCAGGCGCCGCTTCGCGCAGTCGATTGGCCGGCCGCATTCATCGTCGACGGCCGACATCGGCATCTCGAGGGCGTGTTCGGCCTTCATGGCGCCCTCCGTTCCGGAATGAACGTACTCTTCGGCTCGTTCGCGCAGCGCGCTTCGCGGCACGAGTCGCCGTTGTCGAGCATGCGGCGCAGCAAGCCTTTGAGCTGCTGCCATTCGGCCTTCGAGAAGCCGGCCAGGTGTGCATTCATCACCTCGGCGAGCGCGACCGGCACCTTGTCGGCCGCCTTCGTGCCCTCTTCGGTCAGCGCCACGTTGACGACGCGGCGGTCGTCGGTCGACCGCAGCCGCTTGCACAGGCCCTTGCTCTCGAGGCGATCGAGCAGGCGGGTCATCGCGCCCGGGTCGATCTGCAACTCGCGCGCGAGCTCGGCCACGGTGGCGGAGCCGCTCTTGCGGATCATGAACAGCGGGCCCCATTGCGCGTGCGTCAGGCCGTGCGGCTCGAGGCGCTTGTCGGTGTCCTGAGTCAGCGCAATCAGCACCCGGCGCATCAGGTAACCGACGCTGTCGTTCGCGCAATAGCCGTCGGCCGAGTAGAAGCTGGCGGGTGGCGAGGCGACGGTGGATTCGGTGGAAGTGGCAGTGCTCATGGAGTCGAGAATGTACATGCCTAGGCAAAGAATGTCAAGGCTTTCTCTGTCCGAGCTGTTTCTGTCCTGGCTTCTTCTGACCAGGCGGCTTTCGCCTCCCGCTCGCCTAAACTCGCCCGGATGTCGACCGTCACCGCCGAGGCGCCCCCGCGCAGCCTGGCCATACCCGGGCCGCGCGCGGTCCGTTCGCTCAGCGGCCTGCTGCCGTTTCTGCGCCCGTACCGCGGTCGCATCGCGCTGGCCGGTCTCTTCCTGGTGCTCGCCGCGCTGAGCACGCTGGTCTTCCCGATCGCCCTGAAGTCGCTGATCGACCAGGGGTTCGTCGCCACCGATCCGGGCGCGCGGGTGATGGCGCTGCGCGAGCACTTCTTCGCGCTGTTCGGCGTCGGCATCGCGCTCGGCGTGTTCTCGGCGCTGCGCTTTTACCTCGTCAGCTGGCTCGGCGAGCGCGTCACCGCCGACCTGCGCGACGCCGTCTATGCGCACGTCGTCCGCCAGAGCCCCGAGTTCTTCGAGACCACGCAGACCGGCGAGGTGCTGTCCCGCCTGACCACCGACACGACGCTGGTGCAGACGGTGGTGGGGTCGAGCCTGTCGATGGGACTGCGCAACACGGTGATGGGCATCGGCGCGATGGCGATGCTGATCATCACGAACCCGGTCGTGATGACGCAGGTGCTCGGCATCCTCGTCCTCGTCGTGCTGCCGTCGCTCTATTTCGGGCGCCGCGTGCGTCGCCTGTCGCGCGACAGCCAGGACCGCGTCGCCGACTCGAGCGCGATCGCGGCCGAGGTGCTGAATGCGATCCCGGTGGTCCAGAGCTACACCCAGGAGACGCGCGAGTCCGAGCGCTTCGCGACCTCGACCGAGAACGCGTTCGAGACCGCGATCAGCCGTACGCGGATGCGTTCGGTGCTGGTCGCGTTCATCATCAGCGCGACGTTCGGCGCGCTGCTCTGGGGCCTGTACCAGGGCACGCAGGCGGTGCTGCACGGCGACATCAGCGCCGGCCACCTCGGCCAGACCGTCGTCTACGTGATCATCCTGGTCGGCAGCGTCGCGGTGATCTCCGAGGTCTACGGCGACCTGCTGCGCGCGGCCGGCGCGACCGAGCGGCTGATGGAGCTGCTCGACATGCGTTCGCCGATCGCGTCGCCGGCGCGGCCGGTCGCGCTGCCGGCGGCGGTCGGCGGCTCGGCGGTCAGCCTGCTCGACGTCTCGTTCCGCTATCCGTCGCGGCCGCAGCATGCGGCGCTGTCGCACTTCAGCCTCGAGGTGCGGCCGGGCGAGACGGTCGCGCTGGTCGGGCCGAGCGGCGCCGGCAAGAGCACCGTGTTCCAGTTGCTGCTGCGCTTCTACGACGTCACGTCGGGCACGGTCCAGGTCGACGGCGTTTCGGTCCGATCGCTCGACCTCGGCGCCCTGCGCGAACGGATCGGCATCGTCCCGCAGGACAGCGTGATCTTCTCGACCAACGCACGCGAAAACATCCGCTATGGCCGACCCTCGGCGACCGACGCCGAGGTCGAGGCGGCGGCCAGGGCGGCGTTCGCGCACGACTTCATCGGCGCGCTGCCGGACGGCTACCAGACCTTCCTTGGCGAGCGCGGCGTGCGCCTGTCGGGCGGCCAGCGCCAGCGCATCAGCATCGCGCGGGCGATGCTGAAGAACCCGCCGCTGCTGCTGCTCGACGAGGCGACCAGCGCGCTCGATGCGGAGAGCGAGCGGATGGTCCAGGCCGCGCTCGAGTCGGCGATGAAGGACCGCACCACGCTCGTCATCGCGCACCGGCTTTCGACGGTGCAGCGGGCCGACCGGATCGTCGTGATGGAAGCCGGCCAGATCGTCGAGACCGGAACCCATCTCGAGCTGGCGGCGTCGAACGGGTTGTATGCCCGGCTTGCCGCGCTGCAGTTCGAAGCGTGAACGCCAGCGCTCTTCCCTTGCCTCGATGCGGGTCGGGCGCTGCGTCGGCTACAGCCTTCTCGATCGTTCTTGCGCTGCGGCAGCGATCGACGAGACACGCAAGAATCGGCTCTCCCGCCCGTCTGCGGGACCCCATTGCGATAGTTTTCGACCTCAGGAGATTCACATGAACGCACGACCCTCCCTTCGTCCCGCCGCCTTGGCGCTGGCCGCCACGGTGCTGGCAACCGGCTGCGCCAACATGAGCGAGCGCGAGCGCGGCACGGCGCAGGGCGCCGGCATCGGTGCGGCGGCCGGCGCGGTGCTCGGCGGTGTCACCGGCGGTCGAGTCGGCACCGGCGCGGTCATCGGCGGCGCCGTCGGCGCGGTCGCCGGCAACCTGTGGTCCAAGCGCATGGAAGACCGCCGCCACGCGCTCGAGCAGGCGACGCGCGGAACCAGCGTCGAAGTCAGCCGCACGGCCGACAACCAGCTCAAGGTCAACGTGCCGAACGACGTGTCGTTCGACACCGGCAGCGCCGCGATCAAGCCGCAGCTGCGCAGCGTGCTCGATCCGTTCGCGGCCAGCCTGCGCGACGACCCGGCCACCCGCATCAACATCATCGGCCACACCGACAACACCGGCTCGCCGGCGATCAACGATCCGCTCTCGGTGGCGCGGGCGCAGAGCGTGCGCGACTACCTGGTGGATCGCGGCGTCTCGTCGGGACGTGTCGAGACGGTCGGACGCGGCGAGCGCGAGCCGGTCGCCGACAACTCGACCGAGGCCGGGCGTGCCCGCAACCGTCGGGTCGAGATCTTCCTGCGAGAACCGGCGGCCTGACGCGCTCGATCGCAGCCTCTACACCATCGGCACGACGCCGATAATCGATCGCGCAACGCCCACCGCGCCATGACCGAACCGACCCGCCCGATCCGCTCGCAGTACGAGGACTTCATGCGCCACGTCGCGGCGCACGGCGTCGCGAAGGCGGACCGCACCGGCACCGGCACGCGCAGCGTGTTCGGGCACCAGATGCGCTTCGACCTCGGCGAAGGCTTTCCGCTGGTGACGACGAAGAAGGTGCATCTGAAGTCGATCGTCTACGAGCTACTGTGGTTCCTGCGCGGCGAGCGCAACGCGCGCTGGCTGCAGGAACGCGGGGTGACGATCTGGGACGAGTGGGCCGCGCCGGACGGCGACCTCGGACCGGTCTACGGCGTGCAATGGCGTTCGTGGCCGAAGCCGGACGGCGGCCACATCGACCAGATCGCCGAGGTCGTGCGCCAGCTGAAGACCAACCCGGATTCGCGCCGCATCATCGTCAGCGCCTGGAACGTCGCGGCGCTCGGCGAGATGG
>JBDSAB010000193.1:0-12683 GCA_039922395.1 Caldimonas sp. | reverse complement strand
CCATGTCCAAAGGCGAGAGGCCGTGACGCTTCTGGTTCTCGGCGACCTGCGAGTAGGGATCTGCCGGCAGATCACGGATGACGACCGGAACGTGCGTCATTCCCGCTCGCCGTGCCGCCCGCAGACGCTTGGAGCCGAAGTGGATGAGGTGGCGACCGTTCTCATCGGCAGCGTGCACGACGATGGGCTGCAGGACGCCGTGCTCGCGGATGTCTTCAGTCAGCTCCTCGAGCTCGGTGTCGGGAAATTCGGTGCGCGGGTTGCGGGTGTCTTCGTCCAGCAGATTGATTGCCAGCTGCCCAGCCCGTCCAGGACGCTCTTGGTTCGAGGGGACCGGGGCCAAGTGCTCTACCGAGACTGCTGGTAGATCGCTAGGAAGCGAGGGAGCGTCTGCGATCGAAGGCCGGCTGTCCGGCTCTGGATTCAATCCGGTCAGGTGGAGTTGAACGCCTTTCGATTTGTGCCACGGTATGCGCATGAGCGCATCGTGACGCCGCCTCTCGTCCTTGAAAAGTCAGCGCTTCACACGGCCTTGAGTCCCGTGAGGTCGCAGGACGTTCTCTGACGTTCACCGGGATCTCAAGAGGAGCTGCGACGTTTACGATTCTTTTCGAAGTGGACCCCAGGCGATCTCTCCCTCAGCGTGTCGAGATGATTTGCCCACGCCTGCATCATCTTCGCGCGTTGCGGCAAATACGTGGCGTGGTTGTACGCGGCGCTCACCGCATTTCGCTCTTGATGCGCCAGCTGCAACTCTATGAGCTCGTGCTGATGGCCGAGCTCGTGCAAAACGGTGGACGCGACGCCGCGAAAACCGTGGCCCGTCATCCGTGAGTGATACCCCATTCGGTAGAGCGCGAAGAGGATCGTGTTGTTACTCATCGGCCGCTCGTGATCACGCTCGCCAGGAAAGACCAACGGCGACAAGCTGCGTAGCGGTTGCAATTCCTTGAGCACAGCAATCGACTGCCGCGAAAGGGGAACGATGTGCGGCGTCTTCATCTTCATACGCTCAGCGGGAATCCGCCAGAGGGCTGCGGCGACGTCGAATTCGTCCCATCGAGCGCCAATGAGTTCGCCGGTTCGCACGAAGGTCAGCGCCATCAGCCTGAGCGCGCCGCGCGTGTACGGGCTGCCGTCGTATACGTCAATCCGATTCAGTAACTGGGGCAACTCGCTCGCATCCAGACGAGCGTAGTTGACCTTTTTCATCGGCTTGAGGATGTCCGCCGGCTTGATGTCGGCCGCGGCATTGCGTGCGGAGAGGCTGTGCGCGACAGCGTAGCGGCCAATCTGAGCCGCGGTCTGCAGCGCCCGCTTGGCATATTCCGGTGCTCCTCTGGCCTCGATCTTCAAAGCGCAGGCCGCCAAGTGCGCCGCCGTCACGGATTCAAACGGCAACGAACCAACGGCCGGGAACACGTCACGCTCGAGACGAGAAAGGACGCCCGCGGCGTGCTTCGCATTCTTGCCCTCGCTCCAGCGTATATGCCAAGCCCTGGCGACCGCCTCATAGGAGTTCATCGTCGCCATCAGGCGAGCCGCTCTTGTCTCCTTGCGCAGTTCGCCTGGGTCGTGGCCATCGCGCAACTGCCCGCGGGCCCGATCGCGCTTCTGGCGTGCCTCCTTGAGCGAGACATCGACGTAGCTGCCGAGGGAAAGCAGCTTTTCCTTGCCGCCGAACCGGTACTTCAGGCGCCAGAGCTTTCCGCCCTGTGACTGAACGAGAAGATAGAGACCCTGCCCGTCAAACAGCTTCTGGGGCCGTTCACCTGGCTTGGCGTTTCGGGCCGCGAGGACGGTGAGCGGCATTGGGGGTAGATTGAAAGTACAGAGGGATCGATACCCCCAATGTACCCCGAGAATTCCGCGGCTGTCAAAGGATCCATCGGGACGTCTAGAAACAAAAACGCCCGGATTTACCGGGCGTCGTTGTCGATTCACGGACTTCTTGAGACCTTGGTGAATCGATTATTGGCGGAGTGGACGGGACTCGAACCCGCGACCCCCGGCGTGACAGGCCGGTATTCTAACCAACTGAACTACCACTCCGTAATCGACAACGGCTCGAAAGCCGCTGGTATAGCTTGGCGTCCCCTAGGGGATTCGAACCCCTGTAATCACCGTGAAAGGGTGGTGTCCTAGGCCTCTAGACGAAGGGGACCGCGTCGATCCGATCGACCGTCACTGCGTTGTACGAACCCGCTGGATGGTGGAGGTAAGCGGGATCGAACCGCTGACCTCTTGCATGCCATGCAAGCGCTCTCCCAGCTGAGCTATACCCCCTCTTCATGTCACGGGTCCAGCCATCGCAGTGTCAGGCGAGACCACGATTATAGCCAGCCGCCGGCGGTCGCCGCAAACGCGCGAGCACGGTGTCCCTCGGGAACAGCTCGAGCACTGCATCGAGGGACGGGGTCTGCGCCCGGCCGCACACCAGCAGGCGAACGACCGGGGCGAACTGCCCCATCTTCAGCCGTTGTTCCGCCAGCACTTCCTTCACGGCGGCGGCAATGCCGACCTTGCCCCAATCGACCGCTTCCAGCTTGTCGGCCAGGGCCAGCACGGCCTCGCGCGGAACCGTTCCCGTCTGCGTCACCTGCTCATCGCTCAGTGACGTGGGTTCGACGAAGTACATCGACAGCCACTCGGCGAGTTCGGCAGTGGTGTGACAGCGGTCCTTGAACAGCCCGCACATGCGGATGAGGCGATCGTCGGCTGACGCAACAACCTCGCGGCGCGCCAGTTGCTCGACCACCAAGGGCGCCAGTGCATCGTCCGCCATGTGCTTGATCGCCTGCGCATTGACCCAGTTCAGTTTGGCGACATCCCATTGCGCAGGGCTCTTCGACAGGTGGCTGCCGTCGAACCACTCGACCATCTGCACGCGCGTGAAGAGCTCCTCATCGCCATGGCTCCAGCCGAGGCGCGCGAGGTAATTGAGCATCGCATCGGGCAGATAGCCCGCATCGCGGTACTCGACCACGCTGACCGCGCCGCGTCGTTTCGACAGCTTCTGGCCGTCGTCGCCGAGGATCACCGGCACGTGCCCGAACAGCGGCAACGGCGCGCCGAGTGCGTTGAAGATGTTGATCTGCCACGGCGTGTTGTTGACGTGCTCGTCGCCCCGAAACACGTGGCTGATCGACATGTCCCAGTCGTCGACCACGACGCAGAAGTTGTAGGTCGGCACGCCATCGGCACGGACGATCACGAGGTCGTCGATCTCATGGTTCGAGATGCTGATCGGCCCCTTGACCAGATCGTCCCAGGTCACGACGCCGTCCTGCGGATTGCGAAACCGGATCACCGGCACGACGCCGGCCGGCGGAGCGGGTAGCACCTTGCCGGCCTCCGGCCGCCAGCGACCGTCGTAGTGCGTCTTGACGCCCTGCGCGCGCTGCGCTTCGCGCATCGCCTCGAGCTCAGTCGGCGTGCAGTAGCAGCGGTAGGCGCTGCCCTCGTCGAGCATCCGCGCGACGACCGCGCGGTAGCGGTCGAGCCGTTGCATCTGAAAGATCGGGCCCTCGTCGTAGTCGAGCCCGAGCCACGCCATCGCCCGGAGGATCTGGTCGACCGAATCCTGCGTCGAACGCGCGACGTCGGTGTCTTCGATGCGCAGGATGAAGGCGCCGCCGTGATGGCGCGCGAACGCCCACGAGTACAGCGCGGTGCGTGCCGTGCCGAGGTGCAGGAAACCGGTCGGCGACGGTGCGATGCGGGTGCGAACCGGGCGAAGCGGAGCGTTCATCAAAAGAACCTGGAGCGTCGAAGGTCGAGAGTCGTCGCGCGCACGGCGCGCTTCACAAGGTGCCGAGCCCGCGAAGCAGGTCGTCCTTGATGTCCTCGACGTCGTCGAGGCCCACCGCGACGCGAATCATTCCCTGCGTGATGCCGGCAGCCAGGCGCTGCTCTTCGGTCAGGCGGCCGTGCGACGTGCTCGCCGGATGCGTGATGGTTGTCTTCGTGTCACCCAGATTGGCGGTGATCGAGCAGACCTCGGTGGCGTCGATGACGTGGAACGCGTTCTTGCGAGCGACCGCCGGTCCGTCGCTGCCGCCGCGCACGATGAATGAGACCACGGCACCGCCGCTGCCCGATTGCTGCGCCATCGCCAGTTCGTGCTGCGGATGTGACACGAGGCCCGGGTAGTAAACCCGTTCCACCTGCGGCTGATCCTCGAGCCAGGTCGCCAGGACGTGTGCCCGTTCGCTCTGTGCGCGCATCCGGATCGACAAAGTCTCTAAGCCCTTCAGCACGACCCAGGCGTTGAACGGCGACAAGGTCATGCCGGCGCTCCGCATGACCGGTACGAAGCGTTCATTGACGATGCGCTCGGTCGCGCAGATCGCACCGGCGATCACCCGGCCCTGCCCGTCGAGGTACTTGGTGCCGGAGTGGATCACCAAGTCGGCGCCGTACTCGATCGGACGCTGCAGCGCCGGCGAGCAGAAACAGTTGTCGACGGCGAGCCAGGCGCCGGCGTTCTTCGCAATCGCCGACAGGGCTCGAATGTCGCAGACCTCGGTCAGCGGATTGGTCGGCGACTCGGCAAACAGCAGCTTTGTGTTGGGCCGGACCGCATCCCGCCACTGCCCGACGTCGGTCTGCGAGACGAAGGTCGTCTCGACGCCGAACTTCGCGAACTCGCGGCCGAACAGCATGATCGTCGAGCCGAAAACGCTCTGCGAACAGATCACGTGATCGCCGGCTTTCAGCAGCCCCATGCCAAGCAGCAGGATCGCGCTCATGCCGCTCGACGTCGCGATGCAGGCCTCCATGCCTTCGAGCGCGGCAAGCCGGCGCTCGAACATCGTCACGGTCGGGTTGGTGAAGCGCGAGTAGATGAACGCTTCCTCTTCGTTCGCGAAGCGCGCAGCCGCCGACGCGGCGTCGGGCTGGATGAAGCTGCTGGTCAGGAACAGCGCCTCGGAGTTCTCGCCCCACTCGCTCGGCGGCAGACCTTCGCGGACGGCGCGCGTGTCGAGTCGCGTGCCCGGAGGCAACGGAACGCGTGGGATGCGGGCGCCGGCCATCAGCTGACCTCCGAAGCGCTCTGCAGCGCGAGTCTAGAGCGGCTGTCAGTCTCCTCGTCTTCGCCCTGGGCGCCGCGCTGCGCCGCCATCGCGTCGAAGTCGGCCGCGGTGACATCACCCGTGATGTAGACGCCGTCGAAGCACGACGCCTCGAAACCTTGCAGCGCCGGATTCAGAGCCGAGACAACCCGCTTCATCGCCGCGATGTCCTGGTAGATCAAGGCATCGGCACCGATGAACTCGCGGATCTCCGCAATGCTGCGGTCGTGCGCGATCAGCTCTTCCTTGGTCGGCATGTCGATGCCGTAGACATTCGGAAAACGCACCGGCGGCGCCGCCGACGCCATGTAGACCTTGCGCGCACCGGCCTCGCGCGCCATCTGCACGATCTCCTTCGAGGTCGTGCCGCGCACGATCGAGTCGTCGACGAGCAGCACGTTGCGTCCGCGGAACTCGACGCCGATCGCGTTCAGCTTCTGGCGCACCGACTTCTTGCGCACGCCCTGCCCCGGCATGATGAAGGTGCGGCCGACGTAGCGGTTCTTGACGAACCCTTCGCGATACGGCTTGCCGATGCGCTGCGCCAACTGCATCGCCGACGGCCGGCTCGACTCCGGGATCGGGATGACGACGTCGATCTCGTTCGGCGGGATCGTCGAGATCACACGCTGGGCAAGTGTCTCGCCGAGATTCAGGCGCGCCTGGTAGACCGAGACGCCGTCCATGATCGAGTCGGGACGGGCGAGGTAGACGTACTCGAACATGCAGGGCATGAGCACCGGGTTGTCGGCGCATTGCTGCGCGTGGATCTTGCCCTGCAGGTCGACGAAGATCGCTTCGCCCGGGGCGACATCGCGGCTGACCTTGTGCCCCGTCCCCTCGATAGCGACCGACTCGCTCGCGATCATGATCTCGGGTGATTCGGGCGTGCCGCCTTCGCCGAAAGACAGCGGACGAATGCCGTACGGGTCGCGGAATGCGAGCAGTCCGTAGCCGGCAATCAGCGAGACCACCGCGTACGAGCCCTTGATGCGCCGGTGCACCTTCCGCACCGCATCGAACACCGCGGCCGGAGACATCGACCGGCCCCGAACGGCGGCCTCGAGCTCGTGCGCGAGGATGTTGATCAGCACCTCGGTGTCGCTCTGGGTGTTGATGTGGCGCCGGTCGACGTCGATCAATTCCTGCTTCAGCACCGCCGCATTCGTCAGGTTGCCGTTGTGGACGAGGACGATGCCGTACGGCGCATTGACATAGAACGGTTGGGCCTCTTCCTCGCTGTAGGCGTTGCCGGCAGTCGGATAGCGCACCTGCCCGAGGCCGACGCTGCCTGGCAGCGCGCGCATGTTGCGGGTGCGAAAGACGTCGCGCACCATGCCCCGCGCCTTGTGCATGAAGCACTTGGTGCCCTGCATCGTGACGATGCCGGCGGCGTCCTGGCCACGATGCTGCAAGAGCAGGAGCGCGTCGTAGATCAACTGGTTGACCGGTGACCGCGAGATGACGCCGACGATGCCGCACATGATCAATTCCCGTCAGGTTGCCGCGTCGTTCGCGCAGGCAGGAAACGCGCCATGTCCGATGGCACGAGCGGCTTCAATACGTCGAGGCCCGCGCCCAGCCAGCGCGCACCGATCGACGCCTGCCACGCCGTCGAGCGCACGGCCGGCGTCAGTCCCAACAACGCGGCGGCCACGAGCAGCACGAGCCCGCCACGCAGCGCCCCGAAGCCGGCGCCGAGCAGTCGATCGACCGGCCGCAGCGGCGTCGCGTGGATCAGGCTTCGGACCAGACGGGACAAGAGACTCCAGATCACCAGCGTGAGGATGAATGCAATTGCGAACGACGCGCCCAGATTCAAGGGCGAGCCGGCCGTGCCGATCGGCAGGAGCGGGGCCAGTTGGGGCATCGCCCACAGGGCCACGAAATAGGCCACCAGCCAGCCAGCGAGCGACAAGATTTCGAAGACCAGCCCGCGGATCGCACCGACGAGGATCGAAAGCAGCAGCACGCCGAGCAGGCAGGCATCGACCCAGCCGATGTCGAAATCCATGGCGCGTGTTCACAGCGTCAGCACGACGGCGGTCAGGCCGGCGGCGCGGGCCTTCGACAGTGCGGCGTCGGCCTCGGCCCGGTTCGCGAACGGACCGATGCGAACGCGGATGCGGTTGCCACCAGGCGTCTGCGCGACCTGGGTATAAGTCTTCAAACCGAGCTTCTCGGCCTTCTGGCGGGTCTCGCGGGCCGACTCGGCCTCCGCAAAGGCGCCGACCTGCACCACGAAGCGACCGGCCTCGGTGGGTGGCGGCGTTCTGGTCTCTGGTGTCGGCTTCGCTTCGACAGTTGCCTTCGGACGTGCGACCTCGGCGACGATCGGTGCAGTCTGTGTTTTGGGCGGACTCGGTACCGGCGCCTTCGGAGTCGCAGCGACAGCGGGCGACGTCAGTGGCGCAGTCGCTGCAGGCGGCTTGCGCATCGTTTCCACGACCGGCGGCGCGGCCGGTCGAGATGCCGGCGAGTTCGACGCCTTCACATCGCTGGCACGCCCCGCGACTTCGCGCCCCGCATCGGCGCGCGACTCGGTGATCACATCAACGGCGGACGCGGCAGGCGCCATCGCGATCGCCGGCGAAGGCGCCGAGGCCATCGACGACCGAGCAGGCGGCATGACGAGCGCAGGCGCATTGTCCTGGCGCGGGATCTCGATCGGGATGTCGACCGGCACCGGCCGCGGCCGCGTCTCGAAGACGAGCGGGAAGCCGATCACCCCGATGACCAGCAACACGACCGCGCCAATCAGTCGACGGCGGGCTCTTGTGCGCGCCTGCTGGACGGCATCGCCCGCGTCGACGGCGGGGGGCGCGGCGGCAGGGTCGCTGGTGCGTTTGAAGATCGAGAGCAAACCCATACGCTGCAGACTGCCTGGAGGTGGAGACCGCCGCACCGTGGCGGCATGAGAGCACGCCAATCGGGCTGATCAAGCGGCATGTGGGGCCGACAAGCGGGGCAGCCCGCCCTCCAGGACACCGCCGACGGTGTAGAACGAGCCGAAGACAACGATTCTATCAGCGGGGTCGGCCGTCTCGATGGCCGAAGCGAGCGCCGAGGCCGGGTCGGCATGGCATGAAACAGAGACCGGCCCCGGGCCTTTCACCGCGAGGCGGTTGCGCATCTCTGCGATGTCGGCGGCACGTGCAGCGCGCGGTCCGGGCAGGTCGGTGAAGTGCCAGTGATCGACCACCGGCGCGAGCAACGCGAGGATGGCGGGCAGATCTTTGTCGCGCATCGCCCCGAAGACGGCATGGGTGCGGGGGAAGAAGCCCATCTGGTCGAGATTGCGCGCCAACGTGGCGACCGCGTGTGGGTTGTGGGCGACGTCGAGGATCAGGGTCGGCTGACCGGGGACGATCTGGAAGCGGCCCGGGAGTTCGACCAGCGCGAAGCCGGTGCGAACCGCCTGTGCCGTGATCGGCACGCGCTCACGCAGCGCTTCAAAGGCCGCGAGCACACCCGATGCATTCAACAACTGGTTCGCGCCGCGCAGCGCCGGATAGCCGAGCGCGTTGAAGCGCTGCACCCGCCCGGCCCAGTTCCACTGCAGCTTGTCGCCCGAGTAGTTGAAGTCGCGCCCGAAGCGCCACAGATCCGCGCCGATCCGCGCCGCCTCGTCGAGCACACTCTGCGGCGGCATCGGATCGCTCACGATGACCGGACGGCCCGCGCGCATCACACCGGCCTTCTCGCGGCCGATCGCCTCGCGGTCCGGGCCGAGGTACTCGACGTGATCGACGTCGATGCTCGTGATGACGGCACAGTCGTTGTCGAACGCGTTGACCGCGTCGAGGCGCCCGCCCATGCCGACTTCGAGAATGACAAGGTCGAGCGGCAGGCCGGCCAGCAGGCGCGCGATGGCCAGCAGCGTGAACTCGAAGTAGGTCAGGCTGACGTCGCCGCGCGCGGCCTCGACCGCGGCGAAGTGCCGCAGCAGATCGGCGCCGTCGACCATGCGGCCGCCGACGCGGCAGCGCTCCTCGAAGTGAACCAGATGCGGTTTCGAGTAGAGGCCGACCCGGTAGCCGGCGTGCAGCGCGATCGATTCCATCATCGCGCAGGTCGAGCCCTTGCCGTTGGTCCCAGCGACGACGACGACCGGCGCCTCGAAGCGGATGCCGAGGCGATCCTTGACCTGACGCACGCGCTCGAGCGTCATCTCGATCTCGGTCGGATGCACGCGCTCGCAGTGCGCGAGCCATTCGGCGAGCGTGGTCGGAAGCGCCATCGGTGGAAGGTAAAGACGCCTCGTCAGTCGCCGTTGAATGCGACAAATGCGCGCGCTGCGTAGAGCCTGCGATCGAGGTAAGAGGCCGCTTGCCGGCGATCAGCGAAGCGATGCGCCGCTAAGCGACAGCGTCCGAACTGAGTCGTTGCAGCATCGCCAGCGAGCGCGCCACCGTCGCACGCATTTCGCGACGGTCGACGATCATGTCGATCGCGCCGGTCTGCAGCAGGAACTCCGAGCGCTGGAAGCCTTCCGGCAGCTTCTCGCGCACGGTGTTCTCGATCACCCGCGGGCCCGCGAAGCCGATCAGCGCTTTCGGCTCGGCGATGACAACGTCGCCGACGAACGCGAAGCTCGCCGAGACGCCGCCCATCGTCGGATCCGTCAGCACGCTGATGTAGGGCAGGCGCGCCTTCGCAAGCCGCGTCAGCGCGGCATTGGTCTTGGCCATCTGCATCAGGCTCAGCAAGCCCTCCTGCATGCGGGCGCCACCCGTCGCCGTGAAACTGACGAACGGCGTCCTCTGCTCGATCGCCGCCGTCACGCCGCGCACGAAGCGCTCGCCGACGACCGAGCCCATCGAACCGCCCATGAACTCGAATTCGAAACAGGCGACGACGATCGGCAGGCTCATCAGCGCGCCGCCCATGACGACGAGCGCATCGGTCTCGCCGGTGTGCTCGAGCGCGTCCTTCAGACGCTCGGCGTACTTGCGGCTGTCCTTGAACTTCAGCGCGTCGACCGCGAGCACTTCCTGGCCGATCTCGTAGCGGCCTTCCGGATCGAGGAACGCATCGAGCCGCGCGCGCGCGCCGATCCGATGGTGCTGCGCGCACTTCGGGCAGACGTTGAGGTTCTTCTCGAGGTCGGTCTTGTAGAGCACCGTCTCGCAGGACGGGCACTTGATCCACAGGCCTTCGGGCACCGAGCGACGCTCGCTCGGATCGGTCTGTTGGATCTTCGGCGGCAGTAGCTTTTCGAGCCAGCTCATCGGCGTGCGTCCTTTCAGGAATCGAGTGCCGCGCGAACCTCGGCAATGAAGCCGGCCGCACGCTTTGCCACATTGTCGCGCGATGCCGATTCAAGCAACTGGACCAGGGCAGATCCGATCACGACCGCATCGCACACCTCTGCGACCGCGCGCGCTGTCCGCCCGTCACGGATTCCGAAGCCGACGCCGATCGGCACCTTCACATGCTTCCTGATGCGCGGTACGGCTTCGGCGACCGCGGCGATGTCGAGGTGGCCGGCGCCGGTCACACCCTTCAGCGAGACGTAGTAGACATAGCCGGTCGCGATGCGGCCGACCTGGCGGATGCGTGCCTCGGTCGAGGTCGGCGCCAGCAGGAAGATCGGATCGAGACCGCGTGCCCGAAGCAGGCCGACGAACTCCTCGCACTCCTCGGGCGGATAGTCGACAACGAGCACGCCATCGACACCCGCCGCTTCGGCGTCCGCGGCGAAGCGCTCGATGCCGTAGCGCTCGATCGGGTTCGCATAGCCCATCAGCACGACCGGCGTCAGCACATCAGCCTTGCGGAAGTCGCGGACGGCCGCCAGCACCTGGGTCATGCCGATGCCGCGCGCGAGCGCGCGTTCGCCGGCTTTCTGGACGACCGGTCCGTCGGCCATCGGGTCGGAGAACGGCACTCCGAGCTCGATCAGGTCGGCACCCGCCTGCGCCATCGCCAGCATGATCTCGGCTGTCGCATCGGCGTACGGATCGCCGACCGTGACGTAAGGGATCAGGGCCTTGCGACCGCGAGCGCGCAGCGCTTCGAACATCGCCGCGATGCGGCTCATGGCGCGCGTCCGTGAACCGCGACGACCGCGCCCTTGACGCTCTGACCGGTGCAAGACGGCCGGCAGTAGAACTCGGCGCCGGACAGATCGGCCACGGTGCCGATGTCCTTGTCGCCGCGACCCGACAGGTTGACCAGCAGATGCTGGTCGGGCCGCATCGTCGGCGCCATCTTCATCGCATGCGCGACCGCATGGCTCGACTCGAGCGCCGGGATGATGCCCTCGGTACGGCAGAGGCGGTGAAACGCTGCCAGCGCTTCATCGTCGGTGATGCCGACGTATTCCGCGCGGCCGATGTCCTTCAGATGCGCATGCTCCGGGCCGACGCCGGGATAGTCGAGACCGGCCGAAATCGAATGCGTCTCGAGGATCTGGCCGTTCGCATCCTGCAGCAGGTACGTCCGGTTGCCGTGCAGCACGCCGGGCGAGCCGGCCGACAACGAGGCCGCATGGCGCCCGGTCGCGAGCCCCTGCCCGGCCGCCTCGACACCGATCAGGCGCGTTTCCTTGCGGTCGATGTACGGATAGAAGATGCCCATCGCATTGCTGCCGCCGCCGACGCAGGCGATCACCGCGTCGGGCTGGCGCCCGACCATCTCCGGCATCTGCTCGATGCACTCGTCGCCGATGACGCGCTGGAAGTCGCGCACCATCGTCGGGTACGGATGCGGCCCGGCGACCGTGCCGATGATGTAGAACGTGTTCTCCACGTTGGTGACCCAGTCGCGCAGCGCCTCGTTGAGCGCGTCCTTCAACGTCTTCGAGCCGCTCTCGACCGGCACGACGGTCGCGCCGAGCAGGTTCATGCGGTAGACGTTCGGCGACTGGCGCTTGACGTCCTCGCTGCCCATGTAGACGACGCACTCGAGGCCATAGCGCGCGCAGATGGTCGCGGTCGCGACGCCATGCTGGCCGGCGCCCGTTTCGGCGATGACGCGCGGCTTGCCCATCCGCCGCGCCAGCATCGCCTGGCCGATCGTGTTGTTGACCTTGTGGGCGCCGGTGTGGTTCAGGTCCTCGCGCTTCAGGAAAATCTGCGCGCCACCGAGCTCGCGGCTCATGCGGGCGGCGTGGTAGATGGGGCTCGGTCGGCCGACGAAGTGCTTCAGTTCGGAGCGGAACTCGGCCATGAACGCCGGATCGCGCTGGACCTCGGCATAGCTTTGCTTCAAAGCGTCGAGCGCATGGACGAGGGTCTCGGCCACGAAGCTGCCGCCGTATGGCCCGAAGTGGCCCGCCGAATCGGGTTGCTGGTAGTTGGACATGTGAAGATCGATTGGAATCAGGCTTCGGCTGATGCGCGCCGGGCATCCGCCTCGCGCACCGCCTCGCAGAACTGCCGGATCTTCTCGGCATCTTTCATGCCGCGCGAAGACTCGACGCCGGAACTCACGTCAACGGCCCATGGCCGGACGGCCTGAATCCCTTGAATGACGTTTCCGGCATGCAACCCACCAGACAAAACGACCGGACGGGGCACGTCGGATGGAATGAGCGACCAATCGAAGACCTTTCCACCACCGCCGAATCCCTCGACCTCGGCGTCGAAGAGGATGGCCTGGGCA
>JBDSAB010000192.1:0-5989 GCA_039922395.1 Caldimonas sp. | reverse complement strand
TCAGCTCGGCCGGTCGCTTCAGCAGCATGTCGCGAAAGTTCTGTGCGGCCGGCGACAGCGAGCGGTCGGCATGGAACAGCAGCGAGATCTCGCGCTTGACGACCGGCTTGCTGATCTTCTTGACGGTCAGGCCGAGCGCCTCGGCGAGCTTCGTCACCGCGGTCGTCAGCACGCCGATGCCGAGCCCGCCCTCGACCATGCCGACGATCGTCAGCGGCAGCGCGACCTCGTAGCTGCGCGTCAATGTGATGCCCTCGCGGGCGAGCGCGAAGTCGAGCTGTTCGCGCACCGGATTGCCGGGGGTCGGGCCGATGATCGGCACGCCGACGAGGTCGGCCCAGGTCAGCTCGCGCTTGCGCGCCATCGGATGGCCGGGCGGCAGCACCGCGATGAAGGTGTCGGTCCCGAGCGGCCTTGTCGCGAGGTCGTGGCGCTGGCCGGCATCGGTGCCGATGCCGAAGTCGACCTCGCCGCCGCGTACCAGTTCCGGCACCTCGTCCTGAGCCACGTCGAACAGCGTGACGATGACCCCCGGGTACTCGGCGCCGAAGCGGCGGATGAAGCGCGGCACCATCAGCGCGGCCTGCAGCGACGAGGCGGCGATCGAGACCCGGCCGCGGCCGAGCGTCTTCAGCTGGCTCGAGCTGCCGAGCACGCTGTCGAGGTCGGCCATCGCCTTGCGCGCGAGCGGCAGGATCTCGGCGCCGGCCAGGGTCAGTTTCAGCATCCGCGTGTGGCGATCGAACAGGCGCAGGCCGAGATTGGTCTCGAGCTCGCGCACCAGGGTGCTGACCGACGACTGCGAAAGGCCGAGCTTGTCGGCGGCCCGCGTGAAGTGCTCGGCTTCGGCCACGGCGATGAATGCGCGCAGCTGGCGGAGCGTCACATTCATGTGCATGGGCGATGAATTTATACGATTTGACCCGTTCACCGATTGTATGAGAGGTGCAATTATCGATTCCGTCGAGTCGTTCAAGCGCTGCCGCTGCAGCGGGCAACGACGGATCCAGCGGTCAACCGGGAGCCCCACATGACCCCTTGCAGCAAGAGCCTTCGCGGCGCCGCCCGCCTCCTGATCGGCGCCCTCGCGCTCGGCCTCGCCGGCGTCGCGCAGGCGCAGGACAAGCTGGTGGTGCTGACGACCTGGTTCGCGCAGGCCGAGCATGGCGGCCTCTATCAGGCCGCGGCGACCGGCATCTACAAGAAGCACGGCCTCGACGTCACCGTCAAGTCGGGCGGCCCGCAAGTCAACGGGGTGCAGCTGCTGCTCGCCGGCCAGGCCGACTTCATCATGAACTACGACTTCGCGGTGCTGCAGGGCGTCGAGAAGGGCTTCCCGCTGGTCACCGTCGCGGCGCCGTTCCAGTTCGACATGCAGGGCATCATGGCTCACGACGACGTGAAGGGCCTCGCCGATCTGAAAGACAAGACCATCCTGGTCGCCGGCACCGGCACGACCTACTGGTGGCCCTGGTTCAAGCAGAAGTACGGCTACACCGATGCGCAGATGCGCCCGTACACCTTCAACCTGCAGCCGTTCTTCGCCGACAAGAACATCGCGCAGCAGGCGTTCCCGTCGTCGGAACCCTTTCAGGCGCAGCAGGCCGGCGTGAAGGCGAATTTCTTCCTGTTCTCCGATGCGGGCTATCCGCCCTACACGCAGGCGATGACGACGACGCAGAAGACGGTGGCCGAACGCCCCGAGATGGTCGCGCGCTTCGTCAAGGCGACGCTCGAGGGCTGGAAGAGCTACATGGAGAACCCGCAGCCGGCTTTCGACGAAATCAAGAAGGCGAACCCGAACATGACCGACGGCCAGCTCGCCTACGGCATGCAGAAGCTGCGCGAGCTGAAGGTCGTCTCGGGCGGCGACGCCGCGAAGATGGGCATCGGCGTCATGACCGACGAGCGCTGGAAGAAGACCGCCGACTTCATGGTCGCGTCCGGCCTGCTGAAGCCGACGACCGACTACAAGAAGGCGTACACGACGCAGTTCGTCAAGGATCTGAAGATCATGCCCTGACGGGCGCCGAACCGTTCTCGACGACGCGCAGAATTCAAGGAGACGGCCGGTGAAACGTGAAATGGACATGTCCGCCCTCGGCGCAGCCGCGGCTGGCGCACACGAGCGCAGCCGCCAGGTGGTGCTGCATGCCGATCGGGTCGAGAAGACCTACCCGAACGGCACCCACGCGCTCGACGCGGCGACGATGAGCATCCGGCGCGGCGAATTCGTCTCGCTGCTCGGCCCGTCGGGCTGCGGCAAGAGCACCTTGCTGAAGATGTTCGCCGGCCTCGAGTCGCCGTCGGGCGGCAAGGTGGCCTGGTGCGACGAGCAGGGCCAGTCGATGAGCGAGCCCGGCCGCTCGATGGCGATGGTGTTCCAGGAGGCGACCCTGATGCCATGGGCCCGCGTCGCCGAGAATGCGCGCCTGCCGCTCGACCTCGCGAAGGTGCCACGGGCGCAGGGCGATGCCCGGGTCCGCGAAGCGCTGCAGCTGGTCGGCCTCGACCAGTTCGCGAACGTCTATCCGCGCGAGCTGTCGGGCGGCATGCAGATGCGGGCATCGATCGCCCGGGCATTGGCGGTCGAACCCAACCTGCTGCTGATGGACGAGCCGTTCGGCGCGCTCGACGAATTCACCCGCAATCGGCTCGACAGCGACCTGCGCCGCCTCTGGTCGGCGCGCGGCTTCACGGTCGTGTTCGTCACCCACAGCATCTACGAGGCGGTCTTCCTGTCGAGCCGCGTCATCGTGATGGCGGCACGGCCCGGCCGCGTGATCGCCGATGTGCCGATCGACGGCCCGGCCGAGCGCGGCGAGGACTTCCGTGTCTCGGCCCCGTTCATCGAGTACTGCCGCGTGCTGTCCGAGCACCTGGGGCGCGCGAACCGCGGCGAGCGCTGAGCCGGCGCGTACGCACTACCGATCGGCGCCTGCCGTTCCTGATCGCCAACAAGGGTTTCGAGATGAACCGACTGATGACCCATCCCGGCGCGGTGCGCGTCCTCGCGCCGACCCTCCTCGGCATCGTGCTGCTGCTGACCTGGCAGGTCGTCTGCAAGGTGCTCGCGGTGCCGGTCTACCTGGTGCCGATGCCGACCGACATCTTCGAGACGCTGGTGCAGGACTGGACCCTGCTGACCTCGGCGCTGATGGTGACCTTGAAGATCACCTTCCTTGCCTTCGCGCTGTCGGTCGTGCTCGGCGTGCTGGCCGCGTTCCTGTTCGTGCAGAGCCGGCTGCTCGAGGTCAGCCTGTTCCCGTACGCGATCATCCTGCAGGTCACACCGATCGTCGCGATCGCGCCGCTGATCATCATCTGGGTCAAGAGCCCGCTGCCGGCGATGGTGATCTGCGCGACGATGGTCGCCGTCTTCCCGATCATCTCGAACACGATCCTCGGACTGCGCAGCGTCAACCCGGGCCTCGTCAACCTGTTCAAGCTGAACCAGGCGACGCGCTGGCAGATGCTGCGGCGCCTGCGCGTGCCGAGCGCGCTGCCGTACTTCTTCGGCGGGCTGCGGATCTCGAGCGGCCTCGCGCTGATCGGCGCGGTCGTCGCCGAGTTCGTCGCCGGCACCGGCGGCACCAGCTCGGGCCTTGCGTACCAGATCCTGCAGGCCGGCTTCCAGCTCAACATCCCGCGCCTGTTCGCCGCGCTGTTCCTGATCACGGTGACCGGCATCCTGCTGTTCGTCGCGATGGCGATGCTGTCGAAGTGGGCGCTGGGCGGCTGGCACGAAAGCGAGATGAATTGAGCGCTGAGGCAGCGCGGCCCGATCGGCGGCCTGGGGCGGCGGACTTGCCGCTGCTGATCCGCAACGCCGGTCACCTGCTGACCGGCATGGCCGGCGCCAGCGCGCGCAGCAGTGCGGCCGACCTGCGCATCGCCGACGGCGTGATCACCGAGATGGGCCGCGGGCTGGCGCCGCTGAACGGCGAGCGCGTCCTCGACGCCACCGACTGCGTGGTCTACCCGGGCTGGGTCAACACCCACCACCACCTGTTCCAGTCGCTGCTGAAGGGCGTGCCGGCCGGCATCGATGCGACCTTGACGCCGTGGCTGAAGGCGGTGCCCTATGCGTTCCGCGGCGGCTTCGACGAGGCGACCTTGCGGCTCGCCGCGCGCATCGGCCTCGTCGAGCTGATGCTGTCGGGTTGCTCGACCGTCGCCGACCATCACTACATCTACTACCCCGGAATGGGCTTCGATCCGTCCGAAGCACTGTTCGACGAGGCCGACAGACTCGGCGTCCGATTCATGCTGCTGCGCGGCGGCGCGACGCAGACGCGCGACGCCGAAGCAGGCGCGCCGGCGCACCTGCGGCCGGAGTCGCTCGACGCGATGCTCGGTGCTGTCGAGGCGACCGCACGCCGTTATCACCAGCGCGGTCCGCACGCCCGCACGCGCGTCGCGATGGCACCGACCACGGTGACGATCTCGCTGAAGACCGGCGAGGCGAAGGCGGTCGCGCGGGCCGCGCGTGCGATCGGCGTGCCGCTGCATTCGCACCTGTCCGAGACGGTCAGCTACATCGAGCACTGCCGCGCCGCGTTCGGCATGTTGCCGCTCGAGTACGCGGCCGAGCAGGAGTGGCTCGGGTCGGACGTCTGGTTCGCGCACCTCGTCCACCTCGCGCCGTCGGAGATGCAGTTGCTCGCCGACACCCAGACCGGCATCGCCCACTGCCCGCAAAGCAACGGCCGTCTGGGCAGCGGAGTCGCGCCGGTGCCGGCGCTGGCGCGCCTCGGCGTGCGCGTCTCGCTCGGCGTCGACGGCGCGGCATCGAACGAAGCGGCCGACATGCTGTCGGAAGCGCACCAGTGCTGGCTGATGCACCGCGCCCACGCCGGTGCCGCATCGCGTGCGCGGCCCGAGGGCGCCGGCGAGGCCGGCGCCGATGCGGTCACCGTCGAGCAGATCGTGCACTGGGGCAGCGCCGGCGGCGCGCAGGTGCTCGGCTTCGACGACGTCGGCACGTTGGCCGTCGGCCAGGCCGCCGACCTCGCGGTCTACGCGCTCGACGATCCGCGCTATTTCGGTCTGCACGATCCGGCGCTCGGGCCGGTCGTCAGCGGCGGTCGGCCGACCTTGAAGTGGCTGGTCGCCGCGGGCTCGGTGGTGGTCGAGGACGACGCGATCCCGGGCCTCGACATGGCCGAGCTGCGCGCGCATGCGCGCGTCGCGGTCGACCGATTGATGCGCGCCGCCTGACGTTGCCGGACTGTCGGCTTCGGCCGAGCGGATTCAGCGTTGTGCGCCGGGGCTGGCCGACTCGGGTCGGCCGCCGTTCGTCAGGCGACCTTCGGCGCGGACCTCAGCCGAGAAAGATGAACGCGGCCGCCGCGAGCATGCAACCCGCCGCGGCGATGTAGTTCCAGCGGATCGCCTCGCCGAGGAACGTGATCGAGAAGACCGCGAACACTGCCAGCGTGATGATCTCCTGGATGATCTTCAGCTGCGCCGTCGTCATGGTGGCGCTGCCGATCCGGTTGGCCGGCACCTGCAGGCAGTACTCGAAGAACGCGATGGCCCACGAGACGCCGATCGCGACGAGCAGCGGCGACGTCTTGTAGCGCAGGTGGCCGTACCACGCGAAGGTCATGAACACGTTCGACGCGATCAGCAGCACGATCGAAATCAAGGCAGGCGGCAGATTGGAGATGAACGAGACCAAGGCAATCCTTTGAATGAGGAGTAAAGCGGTAGCCGAATCGCGACCACGACCCGCCGGTCGTCGATCGGCGCCGCGCCGCCGTCAGCCCGGTCGCTGCGCTTCCTCGCAGACCACCTGCGAGAGCTCGCGCCGGCCGCCGTCGATGCGGACGGCGCTCAAGCGGCCGCCCCAGACGCAGCCAGTGTCGAGGCCGAGCAGGTCGTCGCGTTCGACCAACCCGAGCGTCGACCAGTGGCCGAACGCGATCGGCACGCCCGCGGTGCGCCGGTCCGGCGCATCGAACCAGCGGTAGAGCCCGGGCGGCGG
>JBDSAB010000191.1:0-4128 GCA_039922395.1 Caldimonas sp. | reverse complement strand
CGGATAACGCGACCACCGATGGACGTGCCCAGAACCGACGCGTGCAAATCGAGGTGGTCGGTACCCGCACTCGATAGACAGGACTCCTTTCGCGGCCAAAGGTCCGATTCCGCGGATAGGCCGCTAGCCATCTACCTCACGTGCACCTTGGCGAGTTGCACAAGACCCGGGCAGGCAACCCCAATGCACCGCGCAGCAATCGCCTAGACAGTCGTTCACCTCGTTAGCAGACGTAGGGAGTCGCCTCCGCACGGGCCGCAATCTGAAGATGCGGACCACACAACGGTCGCACGGTGGCAGTGGACCCTGGCGCGGATCGCAATTCCGCCGCAGGTGGGTTTATTGGCAAGCTCGGCACATGCGCGCACAAGTCTTGGCCTCCCGAGCCGATAACCAGCCATCGGCGCGTGGCTTCGAGGTTCCCTGAGCCATCCGCGCGTGGACCGGGGCCAGAGGCCGGAGGACATTGATGGTTCGGACCTTTGCAGGGTTGCGCAGGCGATGCGTGGTGCTGCTAACCGTGCTGGAGCTTGCCGCCTGCAGTTCGCTGCCGGTCATCGTTCCCGACACGTCTCATGTGAATGCACCGGTACAGGTCGAGGCAGCCAACGGCCGCATCCTGTCGGCAAGCCAGAGCAAGGCGTTGCTGGACAGACGCGGTCTCACGAGTGCCCAGTCGGACCACTTCGAACGCCACCTGGCGCTGGAACAGGAGGTCTCCGGCAGTCCGCTGACGACGGGAAATGCTGCCGTGCTGCTCCAGGATGGGCCTGCGACTTACGCGGCGATGTTTGCGGCCATCGAAGGCGCCCGCGACCACGTCAATCTGGAGACCTTCATCCTGGAAGACGATGAGGTCGGCCGACGCTTCGCCGAAGTGCTGCTCGTAAAGCAGCGGCAAGGCGTCCAGGTGAATTTGATCTATGACGGCGTCGGCTCGCTATCCACGCCGCGCGCATTCTTCGAGCGCCTCAAGGAAGCCGGCATTCGGGTGCTCGAGTTCAATCCGGTCAATCCGCTCGAGGCGAAGGGTGGCTGGGAGCTGAACAACCGCGATCACCGCAAGCTTCTGATCGTTGACGGCGCGATGGCGTTCGTGGGCGGCATCAACATCAGCGCGGTGTATTCGGGCGGTTCGTCGAGCGGCCGGTTCGGCTCCTCCGGCTCCGTCGCCGCGTCAAAGCAGCAGGCCAGGGATCTGCCTTGGCGGGATACCCATGTGCAGGTGAGCGGTCCGGTGGTCGGCACCCTGCAGAAGTTCTTCATGGAAACCTGGGCGCAGCAAGAGGGCGAGCCCCTCGCCAGTCGCGACTACTTCCCCCTGCTGGACGCGAAGGGCAAGGACGTCGTCCGCGCGATAGCGAGCTCTCCCGAGGATCCGTTCAGCCAGTTCTATGCGACGCTGATCTCGGCCATCAATACGGCCCAAAGCGAAATTCTGTTGAGCAACGCTTACTTCATTCCCGATCCGCAGTTGAAGCAAGCTCTTGTCGACGCGGTGGCGCGCGGCGTCGACGTGAAGATGGTGCTGCCGAGCGCCACCGACTCCTGGCTCGTTTTTCACGCCGGTCGTTCCCACTACGACGAACTGTTGAGCGGCGGGGTGAAGCTCTACGAACGTCATGACGTGCTGCTTCACGCGAAGACGGCGGTGATCGACGGGGTCTGGTCCACCGTGGGGTCGACCAACCTGGACTCGCGCAGCTTCCTGCACAACCAGGAAGTCAATGTTCTGATCCTCGGATCCGAGTTCGGTGCAAGGATGCGGGCGGCCTTCGAGCGCGACCTTGTCGTTTCAGGTGAGATCAATCTGCATGAGTGGCAGCGTCGCGGGATGGTCGTCCGGCTGAAGGAAGTCTTCGGACGGGTGTGGGAATACTGGCTCTGACTTCGGAATGCTCATGTTGCTTCGTTCGGTGAGACCGCGCCTTCACGCCTCTCGAGGCCGTTGCGCCAATTGATACCGGACCCGGAGGTGTGGCTAGCTTAAGCCGACCCCGCTTTCTGCCGATACCTGTCTTGAGCGGAGATCGAGTCGCGCCCTGAGACAAGTTCTTCGGCGCGATACGAACCCGCAACAGGTGGAAGTGACGCGTCAAGGCGGAAGGTCACTTGCGGATTGGCGTCGGAGCATCAAGCGCTGCCGGCGCAATCGCACTCCCCGGATCGCCCATGTGTGCAGAGCAAGGCGTTCATGGACTCGAGAGTGAGGATCGACGCGGGGAGCACCGAGACGCTTCAGCTCAGCAGCTCTGCAGACCATGAGAGCCAGCGAGCGCCATGGGAACTGCCTGTCGACGTGCGAAGCGCGTCGATGGGTCTTCTCGCGGTGCTCGCCACCCTCTACACGCTGTACTGGGCAAAGGACGTGTTCATCCCTGTCCTTCTGGGACTCATGGCCAGCTACGCCCTGACGCCGCTTGTCGATCAGCTGGAGCGCTGGCGCCTGCCGAGGGTCCTGGCGTCCGCCTTGGTGCTGGTGACCATCGTCGGCGGCATCGGCTTGACCAGTTACCGGCTCAGCGACGACGCCGGCGAGTTGATCGCATCGTTGCCGGAGGTCGCCCAGAAGTTCCGTCAGACGCTTCAGAAAACAGAACCGGGACAGGCGAAAACGGAAACCACGATCGACAAGGTCCAAAAGGCAGCCGCCGAGCTCGAAAAGACGGCCGACGGCGGTGCCACGGCGACGGGCGGTGCCGGCACGCGGGGCGTCACACGGGTCCAGATCGAGAAGCCGAAATTCAAGGTCCAGGACTATTTCTGGACCGGGACCCTCGGCCTCATCACCCTCGCCGGGCAGGCGACGGTGGTCTTGTTTCTGACGTTCTTCCTGCTCTCCTCGGGCAACACCTTTCGGCGCAAGATGGTGAAGATTGCTGGCCCGACGTTCGGAGAGAAAAAGCTTACTGTCGAGGCGCTCGACGAGATCACCGATCAAATCCAGCGCTATCTGCTGGTCCAGGTGATCACCAGCGCCATCGTCGGCGTCGCGACGTGGCTCGCTTTTCTTTGTCTAGGCGTCCAACACGCGGCGGTCTGGGGACTTGGGGCGTGCATCCTTAATTTCGTTCCGTACATCGGCTCGATCGTCTTCACCGGCGCTTCTGCAGCTGTAGGACTGATGCAGTTCGGCAATGTCGAATCGGCTGTACTGATCGCCGGCGTATCACTTGCCTTGCATACGGCTTCGGGCTACCTGCTCACCCCGTGGCTGACAAGCCGCACCAGTCGCATGAACGCGGTCACCGTCTTCGTGGGAGTGCTGGCTTGGGGTTGGCTCTGGGGCTTCTGGGGTCTGCTGCTGGGCATGCCGATCCTGATGGCAGTCAAAGCCGTCTGCGATCGAGTCGACGACCTGAAGCCGGTCGGCGAGTTGCTCGGGAGCTGACCGCAAGACTCGCCTTGACCCGCGCACGTTTCGAAATGAACTTCAACCGAGAGACACCATGACCATCAAACACAAACTCGCCGCCTCCCTGCTCGCACTTTCCGCGGCGGTGCCGTTGACACTGGCCGTCACGATCGCTCACGCGGAGACGCGTAGCACCGACACCCGTGCAGCATCAATTGCAAGGATCGACAGCTTCAGCGTCGTTCAACAAAGCAAGGTAGGTCCGGGAAGCGAGATCGATTTCACCCTTACCGGTACGCCGGGAAGAAGCGTGACCTTGCGGATCGCCGGCGCCACGGCCGATGCTCCGATGTCGGAGGTGCGTCCAGGACATTACGAAGGTTCGTACACCGTTCGGTCCCGAGACCGGATCACGGCCGCCAGCCTCGTCACCGCCCGCGTCGAGAAGGACGGCGAATCGGTCACGGCGTTGTTGGATCAGTCGGTGATCTCGGGCGCTCCGAGCCCCGTCGTGACCTTGCCGAAGATTGCCGCCTTCGTTGTTGCCGGGCCGGATCGCGTCCGCCCCGGCGATGAACTGAAGTTCTCGATGAACGGATCACCGGCAGGCAAGGCCCGCGTTGCCGTCGTCGGGATCCAGCAGCCGGTGGCCCTGGTTGAGGTGACCCGCGGTGTCTACGAGGGAACCTACACCCTGAAGCGTCAGGATCACCCCGACAGAGCGCTCTCGTCCACGGCATTCCTTGCCGTCAACGGCAAAGAGTCGACTGAGC
>JBDSAB010000190.1:0-11062 GCA_039922395.1 Caldimonas sp. | reverse complement strand
TCGCGCTGCAGCAGGTCATCACGGCGATCGCAGGCTACTTCGTTATCCTGCGCGGCTCGACCTTCAGCGTCGGCGACCGCATCTCGATGGGCGGCGTGCGCGGCGACGTGCTGCAGCTCGGCTTCATCCAGACGACGATCATGGAGATGGGCCAGCCGCCGCCGGTGCAGGGCGCCGACCCGGCGATGTGGGTGAAGAGCCGGCAGTTCACCGGCCGCATCGTCACGGTCAGCAACGCGAAGATCTTTTCCGAGCCGGTGTTCAACTACACGCGCGACTTCCCGTTCCTCTGGGAAGAAATGACGATCCCAATCACGTACAAGGCCGACCGCGGTCGGGTCGAGAAGATCCTGCTCGAGGCGGCGCGCCGGCATGGGGTCGACACCGGCGCGATGGCGGCCGATGCGAAGGAAGACCTGCAGAAGCGTTTCGGCGTCGAGCCGATCGAGCTCGAGCCGAGAGTCTTCTACCGAATCACCGACAACTGGCTCGAGCTGACGGTGCGGTTCCTCGTCGGCACGCACCGGATCCGAGCTGCCAAGGACGAGATGAGCCGCTACATCATCGGCGAGTTCGATGAGGCCGGAATCGGCATCGCGTCGGCGACGTACGACATCGTCGGCCTGCCCTCGGGCCTGACGATCCAGGCGAGTGGCGCAGCCGCGGCCGGCGGCTGACCCGGACCGTGCCGTGCCGCCATCCGGGACGCTGTCGCCCTGGCTCGAGGTCGGGTGGCAGACCGCTCGAGTCACATGGAGCCGATTCGTCGAACATCAGGTGCCGGGCCGCTCGGCGCAGATGTCGTTCTATTTCTTCCTCTCAATCTTTCCGATCCTGCTCATCCTGACCGGTGCGCTCGGACTGTTCCTGGACGCGAAGTGGCTGGTGCGGGATTCCTTGCTCGATCGCATCGGCTCCGTGGCGCCGCCGTCGGTCGTCCATCTGCTCGGCCGGTTGCTCGAGCATCTCACGGACCGCGCCGCCCAACCGCTCGGCTGGGGCATCGGCCTGACGCTCTGGGCGTCGTCGAGCGGCATGACGGCGACGATCCGCGGCCTCAACGTCGCCTATGGCGTCGACGAAGAGCGGGTCTGGTGGAAGCGTCGACTGGTTGCGCTCGGCCTGACGCTCGTTCTCATGGTGCTGCTCGCGGCGGCCATGCTGCTGCTCGCTTATGGCCGACCAATTGTCGAGATGATCGTCGACCGGTGGGGTCTCGATGGGAACTGGGTCATGGTCGGGCGAATCCTGCAATGGCCGATGCTGATCGGCTTTCTCCTGCTCGCCTTCGAGCTCGTGTATCAAATCGCGCCGCATCGCCCGGCCGCACGTTGGCGCAGGGTTCGTGCCGGCACCTGGATCGCGACCGTGCTGTGGCTCGGCGGATCGCTCGCCATCAAGTACTACGCCGCCAACCTCGCGCACTACAACGTCGCCTACGGTTCCATAGGTGCCGTCGTCGTGCTCCTGCTCTGGTTCTACTGGACGGGAATCGCGATCCTGGTCGGCGCCGAGATCGATGCGAGCCGGCTGGGCTCGGGGCCCGGCTCTAGCGACTAGCGGTGCTTGCCCACGCTCCAGCCGCGCGCGGCCAGATGGTCGGCGCCAACTCGCTCCGCGTCGCCTTCGAGCGTCGTCGCCATCGAGTCGTTCCAGCGATTGAGGAATCCGAACAGCGCGACGACGCCGAGGATCTCGACGATCTCGTCGTCGCTCCAATGACGGTGCAGCTCGGCGGCGATGGTCTCGTCGACGGCGTTCGGAACGCTCGCTGCCGCCAGCGCGAACTCGAATGCGGCCTTCTCGGCCGCGCTGAACAGAGAACTCGCGCGGAAGCTCCAGAGCTCGGCGAGGCGCGCGTCGCTGGCGCCAAAGCGCTTGGCCGCCAGCACCGTGTGCGCTTCGCAGTATCGACACCCGGCATTGGCACTGGCCAGGTGCCCGATCAGCCGCTTCTGCTCGCTGTTGACGCGGCCCCCGTTTTCCATCACGGCGCGGTTGAGGTGGGTGAATGCCTTGGCGATCTCGGGACGGCGTTGCATCGTGAGCACGCTGTTCGGAGGAAAGCCGAGGGTCTCGTTAAAGAACTTCGCGACGCGCGCGACCTCGGGCGAATGGTCGGCAGGCAGGGGCGTCACGAGCGGCATGGCCGGGCCACTATACCGGGGCGGAAATTGACGACATGGCCGCGTGCCACGTCTGGCTACGGCGCGTGCTTGCCCGCCTGCCAGCCCCTGTCGGCGATCGCGCGGCTCGCGACCTCGATCGCCCGGGGCTCCAGCGCCGTCGCCATGGTGTCGTTCCAGCGATTGAGGTAGCCGAACAGCGCGATCGTGGCGACGATCTCGACGATCTGCCCCTCGTCGAAGTGACTCTTCAGCTCGTCGAAGTCGGCGGCGGTGGCTTCGTTGGGAACGAGCGCGGCGCGGTAGCCGAGGCGAAGCGCAGCGCGTTCCGCCGGCGAGAACAGTGGGCTCGTCTCGAACTCCCATACGGCGCGGATCTTCTCGTCCGAAGCGCGGTAGATGCTCGCCAGATTCGTCATGTGTGCCTGGCAGTAACGGCAGCCGCTGGCCTGGCTCGTCACCAGGCTGACGAGCATCTTCAGTTCCTCGGCGACCGTGCCTTCGTACAGCACCGCCTTGTTGAGGTCCATGAAGGCTTGCGCGATCGCAGGCCGCCGCTGCATCGTGAGAATGCTGTTCGGAACGAAGCCGCGGGTGCTCTGGTAGTGCTCGAAGCGCTCGCGAAACTGCGGCCTGGCGTCCCAGGGGAGAGGGTCGAGATGGGGCATGGGAATCTCGAAGGGTGAGGAGATGCGTGCGAGGGATCGACTCTCTCAGAATTTCTCCACCCAGGGGCGGACTTCGATCTCCCATGTCCATGCGTTGCGCGGCTGCGCCAGCAACTGCAGGTAGGTCGAGGCGATGGCATCCGGATCGAGGCGATCGTCGTTGCCGCCGTCGAACGCTTCTCCGGGAGGCCGGATCGCGCCGTCGATGACGATGTGCCCGACGTGGATGCCTTGCGGCGCCAACTCGCGCGCCATGCTTTGGGCAAGGCCACGCAGCGCGAACTTGCCCATGGCGAAGGCCGCGGACTGCGGATAGCCCTTCACGCCCGCGGAGGCACCTGTGAAGAGAATGGCACCCTGGCGCATCGGCAACATCCGGCGAGCAGCCTGTTGCGCGACCAGGAATGCACCATAGGACGTGACCGAGACCGCCCGGGCCACGGCCAGCGGATCGACATCGACGAAAGGGCCGCGAGCGCGCTGGCTCGCGTTGTAGACGACCACTTCCGGCGCGGCGCCGAGCTGCTCCGTGGCCGAATCGAACAGCGTCGCCACCGCTGCGACATCGGTGGCGTCGCAGGTCAGAACGCCGGCGCCGGTTTCACGCGCGATCGACTCGAGCCGATCGTGGCTGCGCGCCGCGACGATCACGCGCATGCCGTCGCGGGCGAACGCGCGAGCGAGGCTCGCGCCGAGTCCCGGACCGGCGCCCACGATCAGTGCACTTGCATAAGGTGTGGTGGGCATGACTGGGAAGAGCGTAGGTCGATGATGGGCAGCGGGAGCGAGGAGCGACGTCAGAGGCCCGAACGCGCCCGGAATGCAGCCAGTGCCGCATGGGCGAGAAGCTCGCCGCTCTCCTGCACGAAATGGCCGGCGTCGCCGACCTGGAACGGCGGGGGACAACCACGAATCTGCGAGCGCAGCAGCGTCATGGGCGCGGGCCCGAGCACCGGATCCTTCATGCCGACCGCCATGAACGTCTGCCCTTGCCATTGCGTCGACCACCACTGCCGGGCCTGACGTGACAGCGCGGCGCCGTCGGCGTCCAGGTGGTCGGGGACGAGATTCGGAAAACGGCGCACCCCCGCCTTGTATCGAGCATCCGGAAACGGCGCGGCGTAGGCGTCGGCCTCCTGCGGCGACAGCGCCGGAAGCGACCGGCGCATCAGTGCCGCGACATCCATGTCGGGCTTGCTGTTCGAAAACGCCCGCCAAGCGAGGAAGCCCTCGCCGAGCGGACCGTCGCCGGTGCCGAGCGCGGTGTTCATGACGATCAGGCGGTTGAACACGCCCGGCATGTCCATGGGCAGCGTCAGGCCGAGGAGGCCGCCCCAGTCCTGCACCACCAGCGTCACGTTGCGAAGCGCCATCGCGTGCACGAACTCGACCAGCATCGCCCGGTGTCGCGTGAAGGTGTAGAACGCTTCGTCGACTGGCTTGTCCGATCGACCGAAACCGAAGAAATCAGGTGCCACAACACGCTGGCCGGCTGCGACGAACACCGGCAGCATCTTTCGGTAGAGATAGCTCCACGTCGGCTGGCCGTGCAGGCAGAGCACCGTGGTCTCGGCTTCGGCCGGACCTTCATCGAGGTAGTGGACGCGAAGTCCTTCGAAGCCGGGGAGCGCCGCCGTATAGCGCGGCGCGAACGGATGCCCCGGCAAGTCGGTGAATCGTTCCTCCGGCGTGCGCAGAACACCCGGGAGCAGCGATGCGGTCGAATCGTCTTTCATCGGCGTCCTTTCGACGTTGTCGACGCGTATTGCCACATGCGCTTCAGCGCACTGTGGTTGCATCCTGGTCGAAGAGCACCGAGCGCGTCGCGCCGCTCACCACCGGTGCGGTGTTCACTTCCTTCGCACGCGCGTAAGCGCGAAGGGTCGCCGGCCGCTCGCGAACGCGAGCGAACCACTTCTCGAGCGCCGGGAAATCCTCCGGGCGCTGCAGCTGGCGCTCGTGCGGCACGACCCACGGATAACACGCCATGTCGGCGATCGAATACTCGCCGGCGATGAACGTCCGGCCGTCGGCGAGGTGCTTGTTCAGGACCGCATACAGACGCGCCGTTTCCTTGACGTAGCGGCTGATTGCGTAGGGCAGCGGCTCGGGTGCGTATTGGACGAAGTGATGGTTCTGACCCGCCATCGGGCCGAGACCCCCCATCTGCCAGAACAGCCACTGGAGCGCGACATTGCGGCCACGCAGATCCGCAGGGATGAATTTCCCAGTCTTGTCGGCCAAGTACAGGAGGATCGCTCCGGACTCGAAGACAGAAATCGGCTCGCCGCCGCCGGCCGGAGCGGGGTCGACGATCGCAGGAATGCGGTTGTTCGGCGCGATCTTCAGGAATTCCGGAGAGAACTGTTCGCCCTTGCCGATGTTGACGGGGACGATCCGATATGGCAGGCCGCTCTCCTCGAGGAACATCGTCACCTTGTGGCCGTTCGGCGTCGTCCAGTAGTGGAGATCGATCATGGTGAGGTCGACTCAGGCCGCCAGTCGGGCGTTCTGCGGGAACATGTTGCGGCGCGCCTCGTCGTCCATCTCGGTCTTGAAGGGGTGCCTCGTCTTCAAGGCCTCGGCTCGCTGCGCTGCCGGCCGGGCGTTGATTTCGTCGAGTAGGCGCTTCACGTTCGGAAGCGTCGCCCAGGCTTCTGCACCGAGGAAGAATGGCACCGCCCTGGCCCAGCCCCATACCGCCATATCGACGATGGTGTAGACGTCGCCGAGCATGTAGCGGTTCCTGGCAAGTTGGTCATCGACGAGCTTCCAGTGCCGCTGTGCTTCGAAGTCGTAGCGGTTCACGGCGTAAGCCTTCGGCTCCGGCGCGAAATGCTTGAAGTGCACTGCCTGTCCGGAGTATGGGCCGATGCCAGAAGCGACGAACATCAGCCAGGACAGAAGCTGCGCCCTGTCGGCAGGCGTGTCGGGCGGAAGGAAAGAGCCGGTCTTCTCGGCCAGGTAGAGCAGGATCGCGTTGCTGTCGAACAGGACCGCGTCGCCGTCGACCAGCGCGGGCGTCTTGGCGTTTGGATTGATCGCGGTGAATGCCTCCGTATGCTGCTCGCCTTTGCGGGTGTCGATCGGCACGAGCTCGTACGGCAGGCCGGCCTCTTCGAGGAAGAGCGCCACCTTGGCAGGGTTGGGGGACGGGTGATAGTAGAAGCGGATCATGGCGAGCCTTCGTGGGGGAATGAGGAGGGACGGGGCCAGCCCGCCAGCGTGAGGTCAAGCGAAAGACTTTGCGGCATCGCGGTCAAATTCCCACCGTCAGGGCGGTCCATGCGTCGGGCAGCCATTCGAGCACCCGGGCTTCGACCCACTTGTCGGCACCCGTCAGGATGGCGATTCCCATCGCTCCCAAAAGGACGGCGAAGGCGTAACGCACTTTTTCGACGCGGCCCATGAGCCAAGTCTTCCATCGTGCGACGCCGGCGCGCGATGCATAGGCTACCGCCACCAGCGGAATGGCGGCACCGAGGCCAAACAGCGCCAACGCGACCCCGCCGCGCAGGGCGCCTCCTTCGCTCGCGACCAACGTCAAGGCCGAGCCGAGGAGCGGGCCGGAACAAGGGCTCCAGACCAGCCCCAGCACAGCGCCGAGCGCCAGCGCGCCGAAGAGCGAACCGCTGTCGAGCCTGCGCGACGCGCCATCCGCCGCGTTGGCGAGAGGCAGCATCAGTCGGGAGAATCGCTCGCCGAGCAACGGCACGAGCATGACGACGGCGAACGCAATCAGCAAGGCTGCGCCTGCGGTGCGCACCGTGTCGGCGTCGATGCCGAGCGCCGGGCCGAGGACGCCGAGCACGACTCCGATGAGCGCGAACGACGCCGTCATCCCCAGACCCATCGCCACCGGCGCGTAACGGCTGCGCTGCGCGGCGCCACCAAGCACTAGCGGCAGGAGCGGGAAGACGCACGGCGACAGCGTCGTCAGGCTACCCGCCGCGACGCTCAGCGCCAGCTGAGGAAGCGAGAGAGCCAAGGGCATGCCGCGTTCACAGAGCTGTCTTCAGCGCGGCCCGAAGGCCGCTGGCGCTCGTGTCGTCGATGCTCCGGCTCGTCTCTTTCTTGCCGCGAAGAACGACCAGCGTCGACTGGGTACGGATGTTGAATTGCTTCTTCAGCTCCCGTTCGGTGTCGTAGTTGACTGCCAGCACTGTCAGGTCCAGTCCGGGCTCTGATCTCAGGGACTCGAGGACTTTGTCCTGAGCGCGGCACGTCGGGCACCAGTCTGCGCGAAAGTGCAGGGCGACCGGCTTGTCGGCCTTCTGCGCCTCGGCGAGCGCGGTTGCCGAGTACGGCTTGACGTCGAGAGCGTGGGCTGACGCCGCCGAAATGACAAGGACCGCCGTGGCGATCAGTTGCAACGTCTTCATGGATTTCCCTTCATGAGTTTCTGGTTCGTTGGGACGGACGGCGGCGCTGAGGCGTGGACGTGGTTCTCTGTCGAATTCTGGCGCCAGCATTTACACCACGGGGCTTAGACCGTGTTCATCGATGATGCCTCGGACAGCGAACGGGCTCGCCTCGGCCGCGACATCGAATCATCTGACGCATCTCTTGCGCTGCGCTCCCTTGCGGTCATGGTGAAGGGCCACCTCGAGCCTCAGCGAAGCCCTAGCCATCGGTCGACCGACCATGCGCCTGCGCCGCGGGCGGCAAGCAGGAGCAGCGGAGCGGCCCACGACAGATGCGTCGGCCACGCATCCGGATAGACAAACGCCTCGATGACCAGCGTCATGCCGAGCAACGCGAGAGCCGACAACCTCGTGCCGAGCCCGAGTACCAGCATCAGCGGGAAGAGATGCTCCGCATAGGCTGCCGCATGCGCGGCGAAGGGCGGATCGACGAGCGGCAGGCGGTATTCGTCCTGGAACAACGCCACGGCGCCCTCCGTGACGTGGAGAAATCCTTCGACTTTGGTTCTGCCCGAATGGAAGAAGACGGCCGCGATGCCGACGCGGCTGACCGCGAGCACGAGGTCAATTCCGATCCAGGCCTCGAGGCTCGATGCCAGCCGGTTCCAGAGCGCGCGGAACGATTCCATCACTGTTTGCACTCGAGTCGGGTGAACGCGCCCGCGTGGATGAGTGCGGGCAGCCACGACGCGTCGTCGGCACTGTCCGAGGCGACCGCGTCGTCCATCGCCCGGGCGAATGGATGCCCGGAGGCGCAGGAGGAGAGGAAGTACGCCGCGGGGCGCGCAAGGGCTGTCCATGCGACAGCGCTCGTGGGCCGCGTCACGAGCGCCGATTCGCCGCGCCAGTGAAGGTCGTCGTCCAAAGCTAGGCGTTCGCGGTGCCGTCGCCAGATCGTGTAGATCGGCATCGCGTCGAAGGTCCGCCACCGCGTTGCCGGATGGAGCACGAAGCGGGCACGGCCGAGGGCCTCCGGGGTCAGTCCGGCGAGGTCCGCTGGCGCGAGGATCGGAGCGTCCGCCGCGAAGTGCGCTTCTGTCCAGCAGCGGTCGAGCGCGGCCACTGCCGGGAGGTACGCCAATTCGGCGACGGCGTGCAAGGACGAGAGAAAGGTTGCGAAGTCTTCTCCGTAGTCGGCGAGTGCGCCCGAGGACGGCGGGAACTTGCCGGCGAACGCCGCCGCCGCTTCGTTGAAGCAATCGACTCCGACGAGTTCGCGAATGGTGGGATAGTTCGCGGCCAACGCGTCGACGCACCCCGTCATCACCGTGTTCCGATACACGGAGAAGCCAGGTTGCTCCGAGAGCCACGGCTCCAAAGGGTCCGCTGCGCCGGACCGCAAATGGCGCAAGAACTTCTCCTGATACTCCCGAAGTCCAGGCATCAGGCCGCCTTCGCCTCGCGCTGATGCAGCTGGCCATGCGCCCGGTCACGCTCGGCCATCAGCACGTCGAAAGCGGGCAACTGGGCGTCGCGTTCGATGAGCGTGGGTCTTGGCCCCGCGCGCGCGACGAAACGCTCGAACAAGGCCCAGACCTCCGGCGCCACCGGAGCGTCGTGCGAATCGATCAGGAGACGTTGGCCGTAGGTGGGATCGGGATGATGCCCTGCGAGGTGCACCTCGACCACGCGATCGGCGGGAATCGTGTCGAGATAGCGCTCTGCCGAGGCCCCGGTGTTCCTGGCGCTCACGAAGACGTTGTTGATGTCGAGCAGCAGCGAGCAGCCAGTGCGACGAGCCAGATGGGTCAGGAACTCGACCTCCCCGAAGTCGTGCCCTTCCAGCGCGAGGTAGTGCGAAGGATTCTCGATGGCAATCGGTCGGCCGATCGCGTCCTGAACGCGTGAAACGTTGGCGCAAACCTGCGTCAGCGCCTCGCTGGTTCGAGGAAACGGCAACAGATCCGGATAGTGGGCGCCGCCGAACCGAGACCAGGCAAGGTGCTCTGAAACCAGCGCCGGCTCGAGATCGCGGACGAGGCGGGCGAACGCCGCCAAGGCCACGGGGTCGACCGGCTCGCTCCCGGCCAGCGACAGGGAGACGCCGTGCAGCGAAAGCGGATGCTCCCGTCGCACGGCCTCAAGCCAGGCCCGTCGCGGGCCGCCGGCCACCATGTAGTTCTCGGCATGCACCTCGAACCACATGCCGGGAGCGCGACAACGCAAGGCGTCGTCGTAGTGCTCGGCCTTCAGCCCGACGCCTGCGGTGAGGTCGGTCATGCCGCGATGCGAGGCTTCAGGCCTTCATCTGCGTCAGCGAACCCGTGCCCTTCGGGGTCTTGATGCTGGTGCACGTGCCTTTGGCTACGTTCTTCCAGGCGTTGCCCTGGTAGTCGACCTTCGAAGTGCCGGCGCAGGTCGTGCCGGCGCCGGCAGCGCAGTCGTTCTTGCCGGCGAGCGAAACGCCGTAGCATTTCTCCATGCTGCTGGCCATCTTGTCTTCGGCCATCTTGTCGTCGGCAGCAAAGGCGTTGGAGGACAGGGCTGCGAGGGCGGCGGCTGCGAAAGCGATTGAGCGAGCATTCATTGCGGAACTCCGAGAAAGTGTGAAAGTGACGCGCCAGCGCACAGAGTGCGTCTTGACGTGGGGTAGTTCGCCATCCGGCGCGTTTCGGTTACACCGGACGGAGAATTTCTTTGCTCGTCGCTGTAACCGAATCCGGCCGCTGACCGAACTGCAAAGGGCAAGTTGAACGACATCGAGGAAAAGCTCCGCGCGCTACTGATGCTGGCCCTGAACGGCGACAACGCGGCGTATTCCGGATTCCTGACGCGAAGCAGCGTTCACTTGAGGGCGTATTTCCGCCGCAGGCTCGCGGCCTTTCCGGACGACGTGGAGGATCTCGTGCAAGAAACGCTGCTCGCGCTGCACAACCAGCGGCACACGTACCGGGCTTCGGAGCGCCTGACGCCCTGGCTGTATGCGATTGCGCGCTACAAGCTGGTGGACTCGCTGCGGACACACTCGCCGCGCCGTGCGATCGAACTGCCGCTGGACGAGACAGCAGACAGCGCCTTCTTCGAACAGGACACCGCTGCGAAGGAAGCCCGACGCGACCTGCTCAAGCTGCTCGAGACTCTTCCGGACAGATTCCGCCTGCCAATCGTTCAGGTGAAGCTGGAGGGCCGCTCCGTGGCGGAAGCCGCACTGCTCTTGAACATGTCCGAGTCAGCCGTCAAGATCGGCATCCATCGCGGCCTCAAGGTCCTTGCTCGGCGGGTGCGACCGATCGCATGAAAACAGATGCACTGATCTCCATGCTGGCGAGCGGCCCGACCGCGGTTGATCCGTCGACGACCACTCGACGCATCGGCGGGGCGACGGCTGCGGGGTTCGGCGTAGCGGCCATCGCGATGCTTGCAGTCCTGGGACCGAGGGCCGACCTGGCCTCCGCGATATCACTTCCGATGTTCTGGCTTAAGTTCGCGGTGCCGCTCAGTCTTGCGATTGCTTTCTTCGTCGCATCAACGAGTCTGGCAAGGCCGGGCGGTCGGGCCAAGGGTGCCTGGATCGCCGTCGTGGCGGCACTGGTCATGCTCTGGACCGCAGCCAGCATCGAGCTTGCGGCCGCTCCGGCGGGCCGACGAGCTTCGATGGTCGAGGGCACGTCGGCGGTGCTCTGCGTCCTCAGCATCGCCCTTCTTTCGCTGCCCCTGCTGCTCGCCATGTTTGTTGCGCTGCGAAGCCTGGGCCCCACTCGGCTGGGGGCTGCGGGCATGGCATGCGGCGGGCTGGCCGGCGCCGCGGCTGCACTGGTCTACGCTGTGCACTGCACGGAGATGGCCGTCCCATTTCTGGCGACCTGGTATGTCCTGGGCATTTTCGTGCCGGCGGCTATTGGGT
>JBDSAB010000189.1:0-4472 GCA_039922395.1 Caldimonas sp. | reverse complement strand
CCGCCTTTCCCGGGCACCGACCTTGCTCTCCGGCAGCGCCATGCACATCCACATCCTCGGCATCTGCGGCACGTTCATGGGCGGCATCGCCGCGCTGGCGCGCGAGGCCGGCCACACGGTGACCGGCTGCGACGCCAACGTCTACCCGCCGATGAGCGATCAGCTGCGCGCACTCGGCATCGACCTGATCGACGGCTACGGCGCCGACCAGCTCGCGCTGACGCCGGACCAGTTCGTGATCGGCAACTCGATCGTGCGCGGCAACCCGCTGATGGAGGCGATCCTCGACGCCGGCGCGCCGTACACGAGCGGTCCGCAATGGCTGGCCGACCATGTGCTGCCGCGCCGCCATGTGATGGCGGTCGCCGGCACCCACGGCAAGACGACGACGACCGGCATGCTGGCCTGGATTCTCGAAGCCGCCGGCCTCGAGCCGGGCTTCCTGATCGGCGGCGTGCCGGGCAACTTCGGTGTATCGGCGCGGCTCGGCCGCATCGCCGACCGCTCGCCCTTCGTGATCGAGGCCGACGAATACGACACCGCGTTCTTCGACAAGCGCAGCAAGTTCGTCCACTACCGCCCGCGCACCGCGATCCTCAACAACCTCGAGTTCGATCACGCCGACATCTTCGAGAACCTGGCAGCGATCGAGCGCCAGTTCCATCACCTCGTGCGCACCGTGCCGTCGCAGGGTCGCCTGGTTGTCAACAGCCGCGAGGACAGCCTGCAGCGCGTGCTCGCGATGGGCTGCTGGAGCACCGTGCAGCGCTTCGGCGCGCGCCGCGAGGAGCCCGGCGCGCTGCGCGCGCGCGGCGAGCCGCATGCGTTCGACGTGCTGCGCGGCAGCCTGAAGATCGGCCGCGTCGAATGGTCGCTGCTCGGCGAGCACAACCAGCTCAACGCGCTGGCCGCGATCGGCGCGGCCGAGGCGGCCGGCGTTGCGCCCGACGTCGCGGCCAAGGCGCTCGCGACGTTCGCCAACGTGCGGCGCCGCCTCGAGCTACGCGGCACTGTCAACGAGATCGCCGTCTACGACGATTTCGCGCACCACCCGACCGCCATCCGCACGACGATCAACGGCTTGCGTCGGCGAGTCGGCCGCCAGCGCATCCTGGCCGTCTTCGAGCCGCGTTCGAACACGATGAAGCTCGGCGTCATCAAGGCCCAGCTGCCCTGGTCGCTCGAAGAGGCCGACCTCGCCTTCTGCCATGCCGGCAACCTGGGCTGGGACGCCGTCGCGGCGTTGAAGCCGATGGGCGCACAGGCGATCGTCTGCGATTCGATCGACGCCCTGGTGACGCGCATCGTCGCGATCGCGCGGCCCGGCGACCACATCCTCTGCATGAGCAACGGCGGCTTCGGCGGCATCCACCTGAAGCTGCTCGAGGCGCTGCGCGCGGCCGCGCCGGCGCCGGCCGGCTGATGGCCCCGGCCACCAGTCACCTGCTCTACCTGCACGGCTTCCGGTCGTCGCCGCAGTCGACCAAGGCGCGCAAGGTCGCCGCCTGGATCGCCGCACACCATCCCGAGGTGGTCTGGCACTGCCCCCAGCTGGCGGCTTCGCCGCGCCAGGCCTTCGACGAAGTCGAGGCGGCCATCGCAGACTGGCCAAAGGAGCGCATGGCGGTCATCGGCAGCTCGCTCGGCGGCTTCTACGCCACCGCGGTGGCCGAGCGCACCGGCTGCCGTGCGGTGCTGCTCAATCCGGCGATCGAGCCGGCGCGCGACCTGGCACGCCACATCGGCGAGACAACCGCGTGGCACAGCGACGAGCGCTTCTACTTTCGCGCCGAGTTCATCGACAAGTTGCGCGCCCTCGCCGCGCCGGCGCCGACCCGTCCGGAACGCTATTTCGCAGTCATCGCGAAGGGCGACGAGGTTCTCTCGTGGCAGGAGATGCAGGCACGCTATCCCGGCGCCCGCATCAAGCTGCTCGAAGGCAGCGACCATGCGCTGAGCGATTTCGACGAGCACCTGCCGGACGTGATGCGCTTCCTTGGCCTCACCGGCTGACGCCGGCCGTCGCTAGGACGTGAACACCGCGTTGAAGACCCGGATCCAGATCTCGACGATGAACCAGAGCAGCAGCACGAGCCAGGTCCAGTGGCGCAGGCGGCGCGCCCGCTCGACCCACAACGGGATCTTGAAGATCGCGTAGATCAGCAGCGAGAACAGCGCACCGCTGATCATCAGCGCGGCCAGGCCGCCGATGACCCAGCGCAGAATCGTCACGCGGCCCCCGCTATGACGAGCGCGTCACGCGCTCGACGATCAGCACCGCGAAGAACACGAGTCCGGCAACCACCGTCCACTTGACCAGACGCACGCCGACACGGCGGTATTGCAGGCTGCCGGTCACCGCATAGACCGCGAAGCAGGCGACGCCCAGGAAGAGCATCAGCAGCACCACGGCCCGGAAGAACAGCATCGTGCGCTGCGATCACCAGGCTGGCGCCAGCTCGGCGAGGCCGGCCGGGGCCTGGGCCGCATCCTCGAAGGTGACGATCTCGAACGCGCTGCGGTCGCTGAGCAGCTTGCGCAGCAGCCGGTTGTTCAGCGCGTGACCCGACTTGAACGCGCTGTACGCCGCGAGCAAAGGATGGCCGAGGACCTGCATATCGCCGATCGCATCGAGGATCTTGTGCTTGACGAACTCGTCGTCGTAGCGGAGGCCTTCGCCGTTCAGGATCTTGTAGTCGTCGACGACAACCGCGTTGTCCATGCTGCCGCCGAGCGCGAGGCCGCGCGACCGCATCATTTCGACGTCCTTCGTGAAGCCGAACGTGCGGGCGCGCGCGATCTCGCGCTTGTACTGGCCGGAGCCCATGTCGAACTCGTAGCGCTGCCCGGTCTGACTGACCGCCGGGTGATCGAACTCGATCTCGAAGGCCAGCGTGTAGCCGTCGTGCGGATCGAGGCGCGCCCACATCGCGCGGGCGCCTTCGCCCTCGCGGATCTCGACCCGCTTCAGCACCCGCAGAAAGCGCTTCGGCGCTGTCTGCAGCTCGATGCCTGCGCTTTGCAGCAGGAAGACGAAGCTGGCCGCCGAGCCGTCGAGGATCGGCACCTCTTCGGCAGTGATGTCGATGCGCAGGTTGTCGAGGCCGAGCCCGGCACAGGCCGACAGCAGGTGCTCGATCGTGCGCACCTTCGGCGCGCCGGGGTCGCCGTGTGCCGACAGGGTGGTGTTGAGACGGGTGTCGGTGATCGCGAACGGGTCGACCTGGATCTCGACCGGTGTCGGCAGGTCGATCCTGCGAAACACGATGCCGCTGTCGGGCGGCGCCGGCCGCAGCACCAGCTCGACGCGCTGCCCGCCGTGCAGGCCGACGCCGACCGCGCGGGTCAGCGACTTCAGGGTGCGTTGGGCCAGCATCGCGTCGATTTTAGGGATCGGCGGACGAAGCGACGCGCCAAGGGCCGTTCGCGCACTGCGCGAACGGCCCCTCGCCACCCGAAAGGCCAGACCGACGCTCAATCGGCCTGCTTGCGCAGGAACGCCGGAATCTCGATCTCGTCCATCCCGTTGCTGGCCAGCGCATCGACCTTGGCCGCCGCCGTGCGCCCGTTGCGCCACACGCTCGGCGTCGTCAGGCCACTGTAGTCGTGGGTCGGCGGCACCATCTGCGCGGGGTGGTTCAGCACCGGCATGTTGTCGGTGCCGGTGCGCTGCATCGGCACGGAGCTGTGCACAACGCTGATCGTCGGCTGCTGGGCGCGCCGGGTCGGGCTCAGGCCGGTCGCGATCACCGTCACGCGCAGCGCATCGCCCATCCCCTCGTCGTACGCGGTCCCGTAGATCACGTGCGAATCGTCGGCTGCATAACGGCGGATGCAGTTCATCGCGTTGCGGCTCTCGGCCAGCTTGAAGGTGTTGCGGTTCGCCGCGATCAGCACCAGCACGCCGCGCGCGCCCGAGAGGTCGATGCCTTCGAGCAGCGGGCAGGCCACGGCGGCGTCGGCGGCCTTGGTCGCGCGGTCCGGGCCGCTGGCTTGCGCCGTGCCCATCATCGCCTTGCCCGGCTCGCTCATCACGGTCTTCACGTCTTCGAAGTCGACGTTCACGAGGCCCGGCATGTGGATGATGTCACTGATGCCGCCCACCGCGTTCTTCAGCACGTCGTTGGCATGTGCGAAGGCCTGGTCCTGGGTGATGTCGTCGCCGAGCACATCGAGCAGCTTGTCGTTCAGGATCACGATCAGCGAGTCGACGTTGGCTTCGAGTTCAGCCAGGCCGGCATCGGCCGCCTTCATGCGGCGGTTGCCTTCGAACTCGAACGGCTTGGTGACGACGCCGACCGTCAGGATGCCCATTTCCTTCGCGACGCGCGCGATCACCGGCGCTGCGCCGGTGCCGGTGCCGCCGCCCATGCCGGCGGTGATGAACAGCATGTGCGAGCCGGTGATCGCTTCGCGGATGCGGTCCACCGCTTCTTCGGCCGCGGCCTTGCCGCACTCGGGCTTCGCGCCGG
>JBDSAB010000188.1:0-9835 GCA_039922395.1 Caldimonas sp. | reverse complement strand
GGCACCGAGGTCGCCGGCGCCGTCAAGCAGCAGCTCGAGCTCGATGCCGCGCGTTTGCCGAACGTGCGTCTGCTGCCGGGTCGCTTCATGGTCATCGAACAAGCGATGGGGCTGCCGGCCGAGCGCGGCGAAGAAGCGGCGCGCGGCCTGCGCGAATTCGTCGAGCGGTCGAAGGCGAGCGGATTCGTCGCCGACGCGCTGCGCCGCCATGGCATCGAAGGGGCGATCGTCGCGCCGCCGGCCGGCTGAGAGACCGGACGAGGCAGACCGCGTCCCGACGTGCCGAGCGGAGACGCATCAGCGGCCACGAAAGTCTGACCATGCCGCCAATCTCAGCGGCGTGCACCGCCTCGGTGAAACGATCAAGAGACCCGACGAGACACACCCGCCGACGCTGAGCTCAGCGCGCGCCTTCGCCTTCAAGACGCGCCAGAAACCGATCGATCGCGGCACCGAACGCCGCCGGTTGCTCGACCACGCTGAGGTGCGCCGCGTCGTCGATGACGACGAGCTCAGCGCCCGGGATGCGCTGCTGCATCGCCTCCGACAACGCCACCGGCGCGCCGACGTCCTCGCGACCGGCGATCACCAGCGTCGGGCAGCGGATCGACGCGAGGCGATCGAGCCAGTCGACGTCGCGAACGGCCGGGCAGACGGCGGCGTAGCCGGCCGGATCGGTTTGCAGCAGCTGGCGCCGATAGGCCGCCACGATGTCGGGCTGCGCGGCACGGAAGCCGGCGCTGAAATAGCGCTCGATCACCATGTCGGCGATCGCCTCGAGGCCGCCCTGCTCGACCTTCGCGATGCGCTCGGCCCAGAGCGGGCGCGCGGCGTCCGGATAGCGCGAGACGCTGTTCGCGATGACGAGGCCGCGCACCAGCCCGGGATGGCGGATCGCAAGGCCCTGGCCGACCATGCCGCCCATCGACAGGCCGATCCAGATCACGGGGCCAGCGCTCCACTCGCGGATCAGCCGGGCCGCGTCATCGACCAGCTCGTTCATCTCATACGGCCCGGCGGGGACCGCCGAGCCGCCGTGGCCGCGGTGGTCGTAACGCAGCACCGCGTGCTGCGGTGCGAGCCGCGCGGCGAGGCCGTCCCACATGCGCTGGTCGAGGCCGAGCGCATGGCTCAACACGATCGGCGTGCCCTCGCCCTGCACCGACACCGCGAGCTGCGGCTGGCTGAAGGTGTGGTGCCGTGACGCGCGCCGCGTCACCGAGAGCGGTCTCGGCGCCGGCACCAAACCCTCTTCGCGCAGGATCTCCAGCGTGATCTTGAACGCGGTGTTGGCCGCCGGTACGCCGCAGTAGATGGCGCCCTGCATCAGCGCCTCCTTGATCGTCGCGAGCGCGACGCCGCCGCGGATCGCAGCCCGGCAATGCAGCTCGAACTCCTCCCAGCGCGCCATCCCCATCGTCATGCCGAGAACCAGCAGACGGCGCGTCGTCGGCTCGAGGCCGGGCCGGCCCCAGATCTCGTGCCACGCGTAGCGCGTGATCAGGTCCTGGAACTCGGCGTTGAACGTGTTGGCGTTGTCGAGCGACTTGTCGACCCAGGCGTCGCCGAGCATCGCGCGGCGGTTCTTCACGCCGCGATCGAAGTCGTCGAGCGGCCGCGCGGGTCGCGCGTCACCGGCCGCGGCGCGATCGACGGGATCGTTCGTGCTACGGGCGCCGGTTGCGGGCTGGTCTTTCATCGCGTGGTCCTCCTGCGCGGCTCTGATTCATCCTAGCGCAGCGCTTTCCCGAGCCCTTTACGAACGACGTCAATCAGCGCGCGTCCATGCGGCGTGCGAAGCCCGCTTCCTTGAAGCGCGCCAGGACGAAGTCGACGAAGACGCGCGTCTTGGACGGCACGAGCTTGCGGCTCGGGTAGTAGATCGACAGCGCGCCGGCATCCTCGTACCAGCCGGGCAGCAGACGGACCAGCGCGCCCTGCTCGAGCCACGGCAGTGCGAACGGCATCGGCAGCAGCGCAATGCCCAGGCCCATCAGGGCGGCCTGCGCCATCGCTTCCGGATCGGTGAAGATCAGGCGCGTCGTGCACTCGATCGCGGCTTCGTCGCCCTTCGCATTGCGGAGCGACCGCGGCCGCACCCTTCCGGTCGGCGACGAGCGGCGGACGATGCCGTCGAGGCCGGCAAGGTCGGCCGGGCGCCGCGGCAACGGGCGGCTCTTCAGGTAGGCCGGCGCGGCGGTCGCGACGATGTGCACCCGCCCGAGCTCGCGCGCGACGACACCCGGTGCCAGCCGAAAGCCACCGCCGATCGCCGCATCGAAGCCCTCGCCGATCAGGTCGACCTGGCGGTTCTCGAAGTGCCAGTCCGGCAGCACGGCCGGATAGCGGCCGAGGAAGTCGCCTAGGAGCGGCACGAGGTAGGTCCGCCCGAACGCCTGTCCCATGCTGACCTTCAGCGTGCCGGCTGGCTGTCCGCTGTCCTTGTCGACGCCGGCGACGACTTCCTGCAGGGCCGCGAGCGGGCCGCCGACCTGGGCATGGAAGCGGACGCCGGCCTCGGTCAAGGTCAGCCGGCGGGTGCTGCGCTGGAACAGGCGCACGCCGAGCGTGGCCTCGAGCCGCGCGACGTTCTTGCTGACGGCCGCGGGCGAGACGCCGAGCCGGCGCGCTGCCGCGGAGAAGCTGCCGCCGTCGACGCTCTGCACGAAGGCTTCGAGATGCTGCAGCGGCGCCATTCGATTTGAAACCATTGGTTGAAGATGATTCATTCGATTGTGGACTACCCGAGCGGCGATCGGAGGCCGACGATGCAGCCGTCGTCAACTCGAAACCCGACCATGCACAGCACCGCTCCCGCCACCGCCCGCCCCGTTCCAACGCCGTACCCCGGCCCCCTTCTTCGCTGGCTGCGAAGCGCGATCGCTTGGCTCGTCGCAACCGCCGCCGGATCGTTGCTGCTAGCCGCATCAGCGTCGGCACAGGCGCCGCAGAGCCGCTTCGCCGACGTCAACGGCGTTCGCCTGCACTACTGGATCGCCGGTCGCGGCGAACCGGTCCTGCTGCTCCATGGGTACGCCGAGAACAGCCACATGTGGCGCCCACTGATCAAGGAGCTGGCGCGGACCCGCACCGTCATCGCGCCCGACCTGCGCGGCTTCGGCCAGTCGTCGAAGCCGACCGGCGGCTACACCAAGGCGACGATGGCGCAGGACGTCCACGCGCTGATGGCGAGCCTCGGGCTGCGCCGCAGCGCGGTGGTCGGCCACGACATCGGCCTGATGGTCGCCTATGCGTATGCCGCGCAGTACCCGACCGAGGTCGACCGCATCGTCCTGATGGACGCCTTCCTGCCCGGCGTCGGCAATTGGAAGGATGTCTGGCTGCTGCGCGACCTCTGGCACTTCCACTTCTACGGCAAGACGCCGCTGGCCCTCGTCGCCGGGCGCGAGCGGATCTACTTCGAGCACTTCTGGAACGACTTCGCCGCCGACCCGAAGCACTCGATCCCCGAGGCCGACCGCCGCTTCTACGCCAAGGCGTATGCGCAGCCCGGCGCGATGCAGGCCGGCTTCGAGGTGTTCAGGGCGTTCGAGCAGGACGCCGCCGACTTCGCCGGCTATGCAAAGGCGCCGTTGCCGATGCCGATGCTCGTGCTGACTGGCGAGAAGGCCTCCGGCGAGGTGCTGATCACGCAGGCACGGCTGGTCGCGACGAACGTCGAGGGCGTGGTCGTGAAAGGAGCGGGTCACTGGCTGATGGAGGAAGCGACCGATCAGGTCGTGCCGAAGCTGGTCGACTTCCTGACCCGCTAGAGAACGACTTCGACCTCGTTCGCCCCGCCTCGTCATTCGCCGCTGGCGAAAAGCAGGGTGGCGCGGGGCTGTCGCTCGCTAGAGCGGTGCCAGTCCGGTTCCGAAACGATCGAGCTTGAGCTTGCCCTTGAGCCCCACAAAGCGCGGTTCGTTGTGCAGGGCTGCGAGCCGGCGATCGTCTTTCAGGAAGGTGAGCCGGGTGTCGCGGGTCAGGAACGCCGAGTCGAGCGCGTCGAGCGCCCGGTCCACCTCACCCAATGCGGCGTAGATCGCGGCGAGCGAGGAAGGCGGCACGTAGCGGGACCTCGCCCGGGCGAGCAGGGTCTGAAGAATCGCGCGCGCCTCCTCCGTCTGACCGAGGCCGGCGAGGTAGATGGCGAGCACGGCGCTGGGTCGCGAGGTGCCGTCATCCGCGAGCCCGACCGCGCGCCGCATCTCGGCAATCGCCTTGTCGGGTGCCCGATCGACGAGGTGCAGCAGGCCTTGGGTGCAGTGGGCGAGCCAGAAGGAGGGAGCGATGTCCAGGGCGCGATTCAGTCGCGTCCGCGCCTCGTCGTACCGGCTCGACTCGAGCAGGTAGTTGGCCTCGAGCGTGTTCAGCACGGGCGACATCGGATCGAGTTCCCGCGCCGTGCGCATCTGTGCAAAGCCTTCGTCCGGCCGGTCCTGATTGAGCAACAGGCTGGCGAGGCCGAAGTGGGCCATCGCGACGTTCGGGTTCATCGCCAGGACCCGCCGAAATTCCTGCTCGGCAGCCGCCCAGTCGAAATCGAACCAGTAGAGCCGGAACGCCTGTTCCGTGCGCGCTTCGGCAAGGTCCGGCGCGATCGCGAGCGCATGCCGGATGGCGACCGAAGCCGACTCGAACACGGCCGACGGCGGCGCGTCGGCGCCGAACAGGCTGCGCCGATGGGTCTCCGCCAGGCCGACCCACGCCAGGGCGTAGCCGGGATCGAGGTCGAGCGCCTGCTGGTACATCGACAGACTCTTTTGCAGGCTGTCGGCGCGCATGCCCTGGGCGTGTCGAGAAGCGGCCAGGTAGAGCTGGTACGCATCGACATTGCGCGTCCCGCCCAGGCCGGCCGGCAGCTGGCGAGCACCCACCGGGCCTTCGAGGTTGGGCGCCAGGACTTGCGCCACCCGCGCGGAGATCGCGTCCTGCACTTCGAAGACGCCCGTGAATTTCTCGTCGAAGCTGCCGCTCCAGGCGGCGCTGCCGTCGGTCGCGCGAAGCAGCCGCGCGGTCACGCGCAGCTGGTCGCCAATCCGCTGCAGAGAGCCATCGACGATCCAGGCCACGTCGAGTTCGCGGGCCGCCCGCAACGGATCCTGGTCGGCGCCGGCGTAGCGACGCACCGACCCGATCGAACGCACGACCAGACCGGGCGCCGTGGACAGGCGCGCGATCAGGCTGTTGGCCATTCCCACTTCGAGCAACTCGTCGCGGCCCTCGGCGACCAGCGGCTTGAAGGGCAGCACGGCGATCGTGTAGGGCTGGTTTGCAGCGTTCGGCGACGGACGCCGCGCCAGCCACCAGGCGAAACCGCCCAGACCGATCGACGTGCTGCCCGCCAGCGCCACGCGCAGCAGGCGCCGCTTCGCGCCGGCTCCGCCGACAAGCGCCTCGGCGGACGCCGCGCCCGAAGGCTGCTGCGTCATCCCCGCTGAAGGCTGGGCCGATGGGTCCGGCGCGGAGAGTGACGGCGCTGCTTCGGTCGCCAGCGGATCCGGCAGCACCTTGACCGGCGCGACGAACCTGAAGCCGCGGCGCGGCACGGTCTGGATGTAGCGGCTGCCGATGGTGTCGTCGGCCAGCGCCCTGCGCAGACCGGAGACGACCTGGCTGAGGCTGTTCTCGTCGACCACCAGCCCGGGCCACAGGGCCTGCATCAGGGCGTCCTTGTCGAGCAGGTCGCCGGCGTTCTCGACGAAGAACTGCAGGGCCGCGAACAGTCTCGGCGTCAGGTTCAGCGTCTCGCCATCGAGCCGGCGCAGACGCTGCTGCGAGGGCTCCAGCACGAAGTCACCGAAGGCATAGCGTGGCGACAGCGACATGGCCGGACCTCAGCCTTTTTCAGGAATCCTTCAGACGCAGCACAGTACTTCCAGCGGCATCCGAGCGATTGTGATCCTTCGTTCGACCCTTCCTTAGCCCGCATGAAGCATCATCAAAGGAACAGCCGGTTCGCTGCGGCACTGGCGCTCTTCGGGGCCCTCGCGGCCTCCTCCTGTGGTGGCGGCGACGAGAGCCCGCCTCCTGTCCTCGATGCGGACGGCTGCACCTCGGCGCCGGATGCGCCGATCGACACAGCCGTCTGCCGAGGCAAGGCGAACTTCCACGACCGCGCCCTCGCGGGGCTCGGCGGCAATGGCCGGGCCTGTGCCGACTGCCACATGGCTTCCGAAAGCTTCCAGCTGACCCCGGCAGCGACGCAGGCGCGCTTCGCGACGATGACGACGTCGGGGGTCGACGATCCGCTGTTCCGCGCAATCGACGCCAACGACTTCCGCCTGTTGGGTGCGGCCGCGCGCGACTTCACGAACCTGCTTCAGAACGGCCTGGTGCGGGTCGTGATCCCGCTGCCGTCGAACATGAAGCTGCTCGACTGCGGGGCGACCGTCCCGTGCCCGCCGTCGGCGCAGCCGACCGCTGAAACCGTCGCCGACGTCTGGCGCGCCGTGCCCTCGATCCTGGATGCCAGCATCAGCGGACCCGACGGCGTTGCTCCGAGCTGGGTGCGCGGTCCGAACCCGAGCGGCGGCTACCAGCTCGACGGTCGCATCGACACGCTGCAGAACCAGGCGCTGAGCGCGCTGCGCAACCATGCCGCAACGACGGTCGACCCACCGGCGCGCTTCGTCGACGATCTGGCCGCGTTCCAGAGCGCGCAGTTCTCGTCGCCCAGCGTGAAGGCGCTGGCGGCCGCAATGGCCGCCAGCGCAGCCGCGCTGCCCGATCCCGACCCGGTCCTGAACGAAGTCGAGGCGGCGGGCAAGGCCGTCTTCAACCGGGCCTGCGCCCAGTGCCACGGCAACCTGGGCGGCCATCCGAGCGGCAGCACGCCGATCCTGCAGGGTATCCAGGGCACGCCGACCGCGCTGGTCCGATACCACGACATCGTGACCGCCTGTCCGCGGCCGGTCGACAACGCCGTCCCGCCGCGTTTCGTGTTCGCGCCATGCAGCGCGAGCCAGATGAAGAACGTGCGGACCTACGAGATCACCAACAGCGGCGTCGCACCGAGCGGGACGCCTTGCGGCGGACCGGCGCCGCAGCCGGCCTGCGTGACCCGGCTCACGACGTCCGATCCGGGCCGCCTGTTGCTCACCGGCTATCCGGCGCCCGGAGGACCCGGCGATATCCAGCACCTGGACATCCCGAGTCTGCGCGGGATCAGTCGGACCGCGCCGTACTTCTCGAACAACACCGCCGCGACGCTCGAGGAGATGCTCGAGCACTACAAGCAGTTCTTCAAGCGCGTGCAGGTGCAGAACGCGGCCGCGCCGCTTCTGACCACGCAGCCGGGCGTCACGCCGCCGGTCATCGACCGCCCGTTCACCGACGCCGAGGTTCCGGCGCTGCTCGCCTACCTCCGCAAGCTCTGAAAGTCGGCACGAGCCTCGGCCGCCTGCACCGGCAGGCACGCCGACGTGTCGACGATCGGAGGCCGCGGCTTGAACCACGCACGGAGACAGGCCAGCTGCGCTGCATGAGGCACGTCTCGATCGCACGACCGAGCGGCACATCCGTGCGGCCGCGCTCTCGCCGTCTCTTTCGACCTGCCGGGAGCGACCTCCGAAGGGCGCAACCCGGCACGCGTCCGCATCCGACGCATGCCGCAGAATGCGGCGATGTCGAGCGAGACCACGGCAGATTTCCTCATCGTCGGTGCCGGCATCGCCGCGGCGTCGATCGGCTACGCCCTCGCCTCGCGCGGCAAGGTCGTCCAGCTCGAGCGCGAGTCGCAACCGGGATACCACTCGACCGGCCGCTCGGCGGCCCTCTTCATCGAGAGCTACGGCACGCCGCAGGTGCGCGCGCTGACGATGGCGAGCCGAAACTTCCTCGAGCATCCGCCGGCCGGCTTCACCGACACCGCCATCCTCGCGTTGCGCGGCGTGCTGATGTTGGCGACCCCCGAGCAATTGCCGATGCTCGACGAGCAGTGGCAGGTCCTGCGCTCGATCAGCGACAACGCACGCCGCCTCGACGTCGCCGAAGCCTGCGAGCGGGTGCCGGTGCTGCGCCGGGATCGGATCGCCGGCGCGCTGCTCGAGCCGGACGCCTCGGACATCGACGTCCACGCGCTGCACCAGGGCTACCTGCGCGGCCTGCGCCAGCGCGGCGGCCGTGTCGTCGGCGATGCCGAGGTGCGCGCGCTGACAAGACGCGGCGGCATCTGGCACGTCGAGGCCGGCGGCCAGACCTGGCAGGCGCCGGTCGTCGTCAACGCGGCGGGGGCCTGGTGCGACGTCGTCGGGCGCCTGGCGGGCGCTCAGCCGATCGGCCTGGTGCCGAAGCGCCGCTCGGCGTTCGTGTTCGCGCCGCCGGCCGGCGTTTCGGTGCTGCGCTGGCCTTCGTTCGTCAGCGTCGACGAGAGCTGGTACGTGAAGCCGGACGCGGGCCAGCTGCTCGGCTCGCCGGCCAATGCCGACCCGGTCGAGCCGCACGACGTGCAGCCGGAGGAGCTCGACATCGCGGTCGCGATCGACCGCATCGAATCGATGACCACCCTGAGGATCGTCCGGCCGTCGCGCACCTGGGCCGGCCTGCGTTCGTTTGTCGCCGACGGCGACCTGGTCGGCGGCTACGACCCGGACCTGCCCGGCTTCTTCTGGGTCGCCGCGCAAGGCGGCTACGGCATCCAGACCTCGGCCGCGATGGGCCACGCCTGTGCTGCGCTCGCCGCCGGCGAGCCGATCCCCGCCGAGATCGCTCGCTTCGGCCTGACCGAGGCGATGCTGTCGCCGGCGCGCCTGCGCCACGCTGCGACGAACGCCGATTCGCCATGATGAACAACGTCGCGGCGTCTGATGCCGCGGCGCGCACTGCCTGAGGGATTTTCGATGCGTGTCTTCACCGGCGGTCTCGCCACCGAGACCAACACCTTCGCCCCGATGCCGACCGGCCTCGCGTCGTTTCGCGACCGCGGCTACTACGCGGCCGGAACGCACCCCGAGGAACTGAGCTTCTTCGCCGGGCCGCTGCACGCAGCGCGTCAGCGCGGCCGCGCAAAGGGCTGGACCGTCATCGAAGGCATGGTCGCGGCGGCGCAGCCGAGCGGCACGACGACGCGCTTCGCCTACGAGACGCTGCGCGACGAGCTGCTCGGCGACCTGCGCGCCGCGCTGCCGGTCGACATGGTCGTGCTCGGCCTGCACGGCGCGATGGTCGCCGACGGCTACGACGACTGCGAGGGCGACCTGCTGGCCCGCGTGCGCGCGCTGGTCGGCCCGAAGACCGTGGTCGGCGCCGAGCTCGATCCGCACAACCACCTGACGCCGGCGATGCTGGCCAACGCCGACCTGCTGATCTCGTTCAAGGAGTACCCGCACACCGACATCCTCGAACGTGCCCACGAGCTGATCGACCTTTGCGCGGCGCAGGTCGCAGGCCGCGTGAAGCTGGTCGGGGCCGCGGTCGACTGCGAGATGCTGGTGACGATGCACACGTCGCGCGACCCGGCGCGTTCGTTCGTCGACCGGATCCAGGCACTCGAAGGCAAGGACGGCATCCTGTCGATCTCGGTCTCGCACGGCTTCGCGTGGGGCGACACCGAGCACATGGGCACGCAGGTGCTGGTCTATGCCGACGGCGATGCCGGCAAGGCGCAGGCGCTGGCGCGCCGCCTCGCCGACGAGCTGATCGGCCTGCGTGAAGCGCTCGGCGTGCGCTACCCCGCCATCGACGAGGCGCTCGACGAAGCGCTCGCGTTCGACGGTGGCCCGGTCGTGCTCGCCGACGGTGCCGACAACCCGGGCGGCGGCGCGGCCGGCGACTCGACCTTCGTGCTGCGCCGCATGCTCGAGCGCGGCATCGGCAACGCGTGCCTCGGGCCGCT
>JBDSAB010000187.1:0-6261 GCA_039922395.1 Caldimonas sp. | reverse complement strand
GAGCTCGGCCTTTTCGCGGGCGGCGGCGGTGGCGCCGGCGCACCGGCCGGCGGCGGCCTGATGCTGCGACCGCATGCCGATCTGCTGTGGGACTTCGGCCGGTTTGCGCTCGGCCTGTCGGTCTCGCGTGTCGGCTTTCCGAGCGGCGACATCGGCAGCACGCAAGTCGGTGTTGTCTTCAACGCGATCAACGACTTCCGCTACGTGCCGGCCGCCCGCATCGGCACGCCGGTTCGCTCGAGCGGGCGTGCCGGTCTCGGCTTCGACCGGATCCAGCTGGTCGGCGGCATGGTCCACCTGCGCTCCGACACGCGGCTCGCCGACGGCAGCCGCGCACCGCGCGACTTCGGCACGATCGGCATCCGCGCCGAGCAATCGTTCAGCCCGAACTTCTATTGGGGGCTGGAGGCGAACGGCGCGGTCCAGAGCCGCGTCGCCGGCTACGCCGAGTACCTCGGCACGCTCGGCTTCGAGACCGAGGCGGTGCGCAACACGCTGAACGTCGGCGCGCGCGTCGGGCTCGGCATGGCCGGCGGCGGTGGCATCCAGACCGAAGGCGGGCTGCTCGGCAAGGCCGCGGTCTATGGTGTCGTCCGCCTCAGCAACGAGTTCGGGCTCGGCTTCGAGGTCGGCGTCACCGGTGCGCGGCGCGGTGACTTCCGGGCCGCCCACGCATCGGCATCGCTGGTCTGGGCGCTCGACGGCCCGGGCAGCGACAACAGCCCGGCCCGACCGGCGCGCACCGACTTCAGCGTCGGCGCCGAGCGCTACGACGCGGCCCGTCGCGACGGCAGCACGCGTGCGCTCGAGGCCGGCGTGCTGAAGGTCAACCGCTACCTGTCACGCAACATCTATCTCGCCGGCCAGGTCCACAGTGCGGTCGGTGGCGGCGCCGGTGGGCACCTGACCGCGATGGTCGGCGCGGGCTGGAACCAGCCGCTCGGCGGCCGCTTCCACGTCGGGGCCGAGATGCTGGCCGGCGCCGCCGGCGGCGGTGGTGTCGACAGCCGCGGCAGCGTCGTGCAGCCGATGCTCTATGCCGGCTACCAGCTGACGCCGGCGGTCGCGCTGCGGCTCGGCGCCGGACGCCTGAAAGCGCTCGACGGTCCGCTGTCGAGCACTTTGGTCGACCTCTCGGTCGTGTTCAGCTACGGGGTCTCGGCCGGCAGCTAGCGCGTCGTGGTGCGCGACCTCAGTGGTCGCGGTCAGGTTCTTGCGGCGAACCGAGAAAAGTCAGTACTCGCGCAGCTTCACGCGCAGGCGCGCGATCGACTGGCTGTGCAGCTGGCAGACGCGCGATTCGGTGACCTTCAGCACCGCGGCGATCTCGCGCAGGTTCATGTCGTGCTCGTAGTACATGCTCATCACGTACTGCTCGCGTTCCGGCAGCACCTTGATCGCCTCGATCAGCGCCTCGCGCATCCGGTGGTCCTGCAGCTGTGCCATCGGGTTGCTGCCTTCATCGACGACGTGGCGGTCGAGAAAGTCGTTGTCGCCTTCAGCGCCGGCCATGTCCTCGAGGTAGACCAGCTGCGTGCCGCGCACGCGGCCGAGCAGCTCCTGGTAGTCGGTCAGGCTCAGCTCCATCTCGACCGCGATCTCGCTCTCGACCGGTGCGCGGCCGAGCTTCTGCTCGAGCTTGTGGACCGCCGACTCGATCGTGCGCTGCTGCTTGCGGGTGCCGCGCGACAGGTAGTCGTTGCCGCGCAGTTCGTCGAGCATCGCGCCGCGGATGCGCTGGGTCGCGAAGGTCTCGAACTGCACGCCCTGGCCGGCGTCGAAGCGCGAGAGCGCATCGGTCAGTCCGATCATGCCGACCTGGATCAGGTCGTCGATCTCGACGTTTGCCGGCAGCTTGGCGATCATCTGATGCGCGAGGCGGCGCACCAGCGAGCTGTACTGCTTCAACGTGGAATTGAGGTCCAGCTGGCCTTTGACGTTGTACATGGGGGCGCTCGGGAAGGTGACCTAGTGAAAGGCGTGATTCGATGCGGAGAAGCGGGTCCCGCTCGAGCGCGGGCCGGGAATGTCGATCGTGTCGGGCTCGGCGGTCAAACCGTCGTGCGGATGGAGCTGCAGGCGGTGCGCCACCCATCTGCGCAGACCCGGCGTGACGGCCTGCGACGGGCCGGCGGCCGGGTCGATCAGCAGCCAGTCGCGCAGCACCGAGCCGAGGAAGTCGTCGGCGCACAGCGCGATCTGCACCGCGATGCGCGGAGCGCGCGGCGAGCGCGCACTGGCGCCGAGCACAAGCTCACAGGCGCGCAGATTGGCGCGTGTCGCCAGCAGCTTCATCGCCGCGTAGGCATGGGTCACGCTGCTCGGCCGGTCTTCGGCGAGCAGCAGCGGGCAGACCGGCTCGGCGTCGGCCGTGTCGCGACGGCGCGCGAACAAACGGCAGAGCTCGAGAGCCGGCGCATGGATCAGCACGACCTGGCTGGTCGGTGCGGCCTCGACGACGGCGCGCAGGAACGGCGCGGTCGAGCCGGTCGCATCGACGTAGCGCGCCGACAGGCCGCGCGCGGCGAGGTACGAGATCCGCTCGGACAGCGGCTCGATGCAGGCGGCGAGCTCGAACAGCGCTTCGTCGGCGGCGGGTGCGGCCTGCTCGGAGGCGTCGACCACCAGCGTGCGGATGCCGCGCTCGGCAAACCCGGCGCACAGGCGTTCGAGCATCAGGCCGCCGAAGCCGACATGCGGATTCGAGACCACGGGCACGAAGTGCGTCTGCGCGTGCGCGAACAGACGCCGCAGCCCATGGGCCTGATCGCAGGGAGGAAGACTGGACATCGCGTCGACGGATCGGTTCGAGATGTCAGGCGTGCAGCGCGCCACGCGCTGCATCGGCATGGCGCGAAGCCGTGAAGATCAGGCTGACGTCGCTCGCGTCGAGGCGGTAGGCGCTGCTGCCGCCGCCGCGCAGCGCGCGCTGGACCAGCGCATTCGCCGACAGCCGATGCCAGTCCTCGGGGACGCGCTGGCCGTTTGCCACGCCGATCACCTTGAGGCGATGCCGGATCAGCGCATCGAGCGCCGGGCCGAGCTTGACCGCCTCGTCCATCTTCGACAGCACGACACCGGCGCAGCTCGCGGCCCGGTAGGCCACGATCACGTCCTCGATCGTCTCGCCCTGCGCGGCCGCATTGACGACCAGCAGCTTCTGCACCGAGCGGTGCGCCAGCATGTCGAGCAGCTCGCGGGTCCGGCTGTCACGCTGCGCCATGCCGGCGGTGTCAACCAGGACCATCTTCTTCGCGGTCAGCAGGTCGAGCAGGTCGTCGAGCGAGGCGCGGTCGTGCGCGGTGTGGACCGGCACGCCGAGGATGCGGCCATAGGCGCGCAGCTGCTCGTGGGCGCCGAGCCGGTAGGCATCGAGGGTGACGAGGCCGAGGTTGGCGGCACCGTACTTGGTCGCGAAGGCGGCCGCGATCTTCGCGGTCGTCGTCGTCTTGCCGACACCGGTCGGGCCGACCAGCGCATAGACGCCACCCAGGTCCTCGATCGCCGCTTCGTCCTCGGCCGTCATCAGGTTGCGCTCGAGCACGCCGGCCGCCCACAGCGACTCGTCGGCGACATCGGCGGCAAGGCCGTCGCCGAGCTTGCGAATCAACGCGGGCGAGAAGCCGCAGTCGAGCAGCTTCTGGGTCAGGCGGGCCTGCCCGGGCTGGCGCTGCATGCGGTCCATGAACGCGAGCGCGCCGAAGCGCTCCTCGATCAGGCCCTTCATCGAGCGCAGCTCTTTCATCATGTCGTCGGCGTCGGCACGCGCGGGGGTCGGCGTCGCGACGCCGTACACGTGGATATCGCTCGCCCGCAGCATCGGGTCGTGAAGCGTCGGTGTCTCGCGCCGCACGCTCGGCGCACGCGGCGCCGCGACCGCGCCGCGCTCGGCCATCCGCTGCGCGAGCGGGCCGCTCGGCACTTCGATCGGTTCGACTGGCGCAGGACGCGACACCGCAACAGCGGGCGCCGTCGGCTCGATCTCTTCGGCGCGCTTCTCGGGTGCCGCCTCGGGCGCCTTTTCGGTCTGCAGCGCAGCCTTGCGGCGCTTCAGCATGCGGTCGCGCACATAGTCCTGGAACGACAAGGTGCTCATCGCGAGGCGCTCGACGTCGGCCTCGACCGGGGTGTCCTCAAGCTGCGGCTCGATGCGGACGTCGGCCGAAGCGCGCTTCAGGAAGCCGCTCGGTGCCGCTTCGGCAGCCGACTCGGCCGGCGGCGCGCTCGGCACCTCGGCTGACATCCGCTCGACCTGGCGCATGCCTTCCGGCGCCATCGCGAGGACTTCGACACCGCCAGCCGACGGCTTGGTCGACAGCACGACGGCGTCGTCGCCGAGGGCCTGGCGGACCAGGCTCAACGCATCGCGCGAGGTCCGCGCGGTAAAGCGTTTGACATTCATGTCGTGGCTCCTCCAATGATCGAACCGATGCGGATCGAATGGGTCTCTGGGATTTCGCTGTGGCTCAGCACGCGCAGCCGCGGCGCAGCACGCTTGAGGAGGCGCGCCATCGGCGCGCGGATCAGGTCAGGCACCAGCAGGCAGGCCGGATGACCGAGGTCTTCCTGGCGCTTGGCCGACTCGGCGGCGCTGCGCGACAGCGTGTCGGCGACACCCGGATCGAGCGCGGCGCCATGCGGCGAGTTGAGGGCCTGCGTGACCATCCGCTCGAGCTCGGGCTCGAGCGCGATCACGTCGAGCTCGTTGGTCGGTCCGTAGATCTGCTGGACGATGCTCGGCGCGAGGTGCACGCGGATGCGGCGCGCCAGCTCGGCAGGGTCGGTGACGATCGCGGCATGCTCGGCCAGGCTCTCGACGATCGAGCGCATGTCGCGGATGTGCACGCCTTCCTCGAGGAGAAGCTGGAGCACCTTCTGCAATGCCGCGATACCGACCATCTTGGGAACGACGTCCTCGATCAACTTCGGGGCCAGCTTCATCATGTGTTCGACGAGTTGCTGGGTCTCGACCCGGCCCAGCAGCTTGGCCGCGTGAACCTGCATCAAGTGTGAAAGATGGGTCGCCACGACGGTCGAGCAATCAACGACCGTAAATCCGGCCATCTGCGCTGCCTCTCGCTGGCGTTCTTCGATCCATGTGGCCGGGAGCCCGAACGCCGGGTCGGTGGTGGTCGTGCCGATCAGTTGCGTCGAGGCGCCGCCCGGGTTGATCGCGAGCAGCATCCCCGGGTAGGCCTCGCCCATCCCGACCACCGCGCCGCGCAGCGACAGGCGGTACGCGCTCGGCTTCAGCTCGAGGTTGTCGCGGATGTGGACCGGCGGCGGCAGGAAGCCGACGTCCTGCGCGAACTTGCGCCGCACGCCCTTGATGCGTGCGAGCAGGTCGCCCTGGCGCGCCTTGTCGACCAGCGCGATCAACCGGTAGCCGACCTCGAGGCCGAGCGTGTCGACCGGCTGCAGGTCGTCCCAGGTCGCCTCGGCATTCGCCTCGGGCACCGGCGGCGGTGGCCGCGGCGCGTCCTTCGCGCGCAGCGCGCGCTGGTGCACCGACCACGAGCCCCATGCGAGACCGCCGCCGATCAGCAAAAAGACGAGATGCGGCATGCCCGGAATGACGCCGAGCGCACCCATCACGCCGGCCGTGATCGCGAGCGAGCGCGGCGAGCTGAAGACCTGCGTCGTGATCTGGCTGCCGACGTCCTGGTCCTTGCCGACCCGCGAAACGACCATCGCCGCAGCGACCGAGATCAACAGCGCCGGGATCTGCGCGACCAGCGCATCGCCGACCGCCAGCAGGATGTAGCTGTCGGCCGCCTGCGACGCGGTCAGGTTGTGCTGGGCGACGCCGATCACGAAGCCGCCGATCAGGTTGATGAAGAGAATCAGCAGGCCGGCCATCGCGTCGCCGCGCACGTACTTGCTGGCACCGTCCATCGAGCCGAAGAACTCGGCTTCCTCGCCGACTTCGGCGCGGCGCCGCTTGGCCTCCTTGTCGTCGATCAGGCCGGCATTCAGGTCGGCGTCGATCGCCATCTGCTTGCCGGGCATCGCATCGAGCGTGAAACGCGCGCCGACCTCGGCGATGCGCTCGGCACCCTTGGTCACGACGATGAAGTTGATCACGACAAGGATCGCGAACACGATCAAACCGACCGCGAAGTTGCCGCCGATCAGGAAGTGGCCGAACGATTCGATCACCGCGCCCGCCGCGCCGGCGCCGGTGTGGCCTTCGAGCAGCACGACGCGGGTCGAGGCGACGTTCAGCGAGAGCCGCAGCAGCGTCGTCAGCAGGATGACCGA
>JBDSAB010000186.1:0-3131 GCA_039922395.1 Caldimonas sp. | reverse complement strand
GCCACCAGCCGCTCGAGGATGCGGCGCGACTCGAATCCACCCATGTCGATGTTGAGCCGCATCAAGTGGCGGTTCGGCTGCTCGTTCAGGTTGCGCTGCTGCGATTCGAGCATCGCGAGGTCCTCGCCGAAGATCGTCGCCTGGCCGCTGCGGATGGTCTCGGTCAACGCCGCATCGCCGATGTTGAAGTTGCGTGCCATGCCCCAGAAGTACCAGATCGAGGTGTCGGTTTCCGGCGTGATGAAGTCGACCACGATGCTCGATGCCTTGCGGTCCGGCGGCGCGTCGTAGCCGCCGCTGCCGGCGTGGGCGACGCCGACTTCGATCATCACGTGGCTGGGCGGGCTGAAGCGACAGATCTGCCATCGGTCGCACGCCACGTCGGCGGCGAGGCCGTTGCCGCGCAGCGCGGCCTGCCAGAACGGCGGCGGCATGATGTTCGACATGAAGCGGCTGGTGATCGCCGAGTTGCCTTCGACGCGCGTCTCCGGTGCCGCCTCCTCGATCTCGCGCTGGCCGATGCTCGATGCGTGCACGTAGGTCTCGTGCGTCAGGTCCATCAGGTTGTCGATCATCAGGCGGTAGTCGCAGTTGACGTGGTAGAGCCCGCCGCCGTAGACCCACTCGGGGCTCTCGGCCCACGGCAGGTGGTGCAGCCTGGCCGGGTCGGCGAGCGTTTTTTCGCCCGGCCAGATCCAGATGAAGCCGTAGCGCTCGATGGCGGGATAGCTCTTGATCGACGGCCGCACGCGCTGCCCCGGCATGCCGACACACTTGCCGTCGCCGCCCATCACGAGGCCGTGGTAGCCACAGACGATGCGGCCGTCGTCGCGCACCGTGCCGAGCGACAGCGGCGCGCCGCGGTGCGGGCAGAAGTCCTCGAGTGCCGAGACCGCACCGCCCTCGGCGCGGAACAGCACGATCCTTTCTCCGCAGAGGGTGCGGCCCAGCGGCTTGCCGGCGATCTCGTCGGGCGTGCAGGCGACATACCAGGCGTTCTTGAGGTACATGGTCTTCTCCGTGGCGCGATGCGTTCACGCGATCGTAGGCAACTCCGACGCTGCGCTCGTCGACAGGGTCACCGGGATCGCGATTTGACTATCCTGCAACGATGCGCTCGCCGGCTTGTCGGCGACGGAGGCGCGAAAGTCGAGGAGGACCGATGACGTTGCGCAGCGAACTCGCCGACCAGGTGCTGACCTTGCGCCTCGACCGGCCGAAGCGCCTGAACGCGATCGACGAGGCGACGGCGCAGGCGCTGCTCGACGCGCTGCGCCGGGCCGAGGAATCGAGCGACGTCCGCGTCGTCGTGCTGCGCGGCAGCGGGCGCGCCTTCAGCGCCGGGCGCGACGTCAGCGAGCCGCCGACGCCGGCGATCCTCGCGCTGGTCCAGGACGTCGCGCGCACGATCGTCGGCCTGTCGAAACCGGTCGTCGCCGCGGTGCACGGCTGGGTCGTCGGCGCCGGCGTCGAGTGGATGCTCGACGCCGACATCGTCGTCGCCGCCCGCAGCGCGCGCTTCAAGCTGCCGGAGATCGGGCTTGGCGTCTTCGTGACCGGCGGCATCACCAGCACGCTGCCGCGTTACGCCGGCCTGGCGCGCGCGAAGGGGCTGCTGCTGCTCGGCGAGGAGTTCTCGGCGGCCGACGCGCTGTTATGGGGGCTGGTCTGGTCGGTCGTCGACGATGCGGCGCTCGATGCCGAGGTCGCGCGCATCGCGGCGCGGTTGGCGGGTTTCGAACCGAACGCGATGTGCCGCTTCAAGCGGGTGTTGAATGCGATCGAACTGGACCGCTTCGAGGTCGCCTTGCAGACCGAGGCCAGGATGCAGACCGAGCTCGAGGCGCTGGCGGCCGGCGCCAAGAAGGGCAAGCGCTCGCGCGCGTGAGCGCGGCGCGGACGGTCAGCCGGCGACGACCCCGCTCATCCGCACCACTTCGAAGTTCTGGCCGGTGACCTGGCGCAGTTCGCTGACCAGCGCGTTGTTGTTCCAGCGCTCGTCGGGCGCACCGCTGACATACCAGTTGCTGCCGTGGTCCGCGACGATCATCCCGTGCGTCTGCATCGCGGTCAGCAGCGCCCGTGTCTCGCGGCTGAACGAGGCCGGGATCGCGTAGCTTGCCTTCAGGCGCACGCGCATTCCCATCGGCGGTACGGTCGGGTCGGTGTTCGTCGAGGCCCAGTGCGTCGCCGGCGGAACGTAGGCGCGGCGCGTCCGCTGCACCGTGAAGCGCAGCGCATGGCGGATGCCGCCCGGGCCGAGCGCGGCCTCTTCGTAGCGCGCGAGCCCCGGGAAGATCGGCAGGCCGGCCGCATCGGCGCTGGTCCAGCCGGGCTGGGCGGCCGGTCGCACGTTGTTGCTGTCGAGGTGAAAGAGGGCGCCGCAGGCCGCATCCCATGAACCATCCGCGTTGCAGGTCGCGTTGAAGAGCTCGTACAACCGGTCGTTGTCGCGGTCGATGACGAGGACATGTCGATCGCCGGTATTCGTCGGCGCGGCACCTCCTTCGATCGGCGCCGTCGCCGGAATCGGGAACGGCCCGGTCTCGCTTTCGCCGCCATAGGCCGTCCAGGTCATCGCGACCCGCGGCTGGTTCCCGCTGACGACAACGTAGGGGATGCCGATCGGCGCGCCGTTGTAGAGCCCCGCGCCGAAGTCGGGATGCAGGCCGACGCCGAGCCCGATGCTGGCGATCAGCACGTCGGAGTTGGGGTCGACCGGGGCAGACCGGATGTCGGCGTTCCAGGCGTTGTCGGCCGGAAACGCGAGCGCGCCGTTCAACGCGGCGCCCGCGCCAAGGGAAGCGGTGGCGAAGTCGCCATAGCTGGCCTCCCCGTCGTAGGCTGCGGCGGTCGGGCCGGACGGCGAGGACGGCGCGGCGTTGTCCGAAGCGTCGGTCGCAAGACCGCCGCCGATGCCGCCACAAGCGGCGAGCCAGCCGGCCCCGAGGGCAGCCAATGCGGCGCGTCGATCGACGTTGATCAAACCGGTCTCCCGCGCCGTGGGTGGCGCTGGAAGAATTGTTGGAGCTTCCGCGTCGATGGCGCCGTGAATTCGACCGCAAATCGCCGGACTTACAAGTCGTCACGCCGAAGGTGGTGCGGCGACGACGGCCGGCTCGCCACCTTGA
>JBDSAB010000185.1:0-2929 GCA_039922395.1 Caldimonas sp. | reverse complement strand
TCGCCCACGGCAGGCTCGGGTCGGCCGGACGGCCCCACAGCTCGCCGTTGATGAAGTTGCCGATGCGGCCCGAGGCCAGGCCGAGCGGCACGCACGGCGCGATGATGTCGGTGATCTCGAGGAACGGCCGGCTGCGCCGCAAGCCGAACAGCGCCATCGCGGCGAGCACGCCGAGCAGGCCGCCGTGAAACGACATGCCGCCCTTCCAGACGGCCAGGATCTCGAGCGGATTGGCCGCGTAGTAGCCCGGCTTGTAGAACAGCACGTAGCCGAGCCGCCCGCCGATCACGACGCCGAGCACGCCGAAGAACAGCAGGTCCTCGATCTCGCGGCGGTCCCAGCCGCGTTCGGCATACCAGGGCTGGCGCACGCGCAGCGCGGCGAGCCAGAGAAACAAGCCGAAGGCGACGAGGTAGGTGATGCCGTACCAGTGGATCGCGATCGGCAGGCCGATCTTCGAGAGGTCGAGGGCGATCGGGCTGAACTGCGGGTGAACGAGCATGCGCGATAGGGTCCGGGGCTGCCTCGAAGCCCGCCGATCATAAGGGCGCCGGTATCATCGAAAGCTGTTCGAAACGTCCTTCACCGAGAGACTGCCATGCCGATCAACCGCCGCTCCCGCAACATCACCGAAGGGGTCGCGCGGGCGCCGAATCGTTCGATGTACTACGCGCTCGGCTACGACGAGGCCGACTTCAAGAAGCCGATGATCGGCGTCGCCAACGGGCACTCGACGATCACGCCGTGCAACTCCGGATTGCAGCGGCTCGCCGATGCCGCGGTTGCCGGAATCGAGGCGGCCGGCGGCAACGCTCAGATCTTCGGCACGCCGACGATTTCCGACGGCATGGCGATGGGCACCGAAGGCATGAAGTACAGCCTGGTCTCGCGCGAGGTGATCGCCGACTGCATCGAGACTTGCGTCGGCGGGCAATGGATGGACGGCGTGCTGGTCGTCGGCGGCTGCGACAAGAACATGCCGGGCGGCATGATGGGCATCCTGCGCGCCAACGTGCCGGCGATCTACGTCTACGGCGGCACGATCCTGCCCGGCTCGTACAAGGGCAAGGACCTGAACATCGTCAGCGTGTTCGAGGCGGTCGGCGAGTTCACCTCCGGTCGCATGAACGAGACCGACTTCCGCGAGGTCGAGCGGCGCGCGATCCCGGGCAGCGGCTCGTGCGGCGGCATGTACACCGCCAACACGATGAGCTCGGCGTTCGAGGCGCTCGGGATGAGCCTGCCGTACTCGTCGACGATGGCGAATCCGCACGATGAGATTGCCACCGCGGCCGGCGAGGCCGCGCGGGTGCTCGTCGAGGCGGTGAAGGCCAACCTGAAGCCGCGCGACATCGTGACCCGGCGCTCGATCGAGAACGCGGTCGCCGTGATCATGGCGACCGGCGGCTCGACCAACGCCGTGCTGCACTTCCTCGCGATCGCGCACACCGCCGAGGTCGAATGGACGATCGACGATTTCGAGCGGATGCGCGGCAAGGTGCCGGTGCTGTGCGACCTGAAGCCGTCGGGCACTTATCTGGCGGTCGATCTGCACCGGGCCGGCGGCATTCCGCAGGTCATGAAGATCCTGCTGAAGGCCGGTCTGCTGCACGGCGACTGCATGACGATCACCGGCAAGACCGTCGCTCAGAACCTGGCCGACGTGCCCGACACGCCGCGCGCCGACCAGCAGGTCATCCGGCCCATCGGCAAGCCGATGTATGCCCACGGCCACCTGGCGATCTTGAAGGGCAACCTGTCACCCGAGGGCGCGGTCGCGAAGATCACCGGCCTCAAGAACCCCCGGATGACCGGACCGGCGCGCGTCTTCGACGACGAGCAGAGCGCGATGACCGCGATCATGGACCGCCGGATCAAGGCCGGCGACGTGATGGTGCTGCGCTACCTCGGACCGAAGGGTGCCCCCGGCATGCCCGAGATGCTCGCGCCGACCGGCGCACTGATCGGTCAGGGCCTCGGCGAAACCGTCGGGCTGGTCACCGATGGGCGCTTCTCCGGCGGGACCTGGGGCATGGTGGTGGGCCACGTCGCGCCGGAAGCCCATGCCGGCGGAAACATCGCGCTGGTGAAGGAAGGCGACTCGATCACGATCGACGCGCACACGCTGACCTTGCAGCTGAACGTCGACGATGCCGAACTGGCGACCCGCCGCAGCGCCTGGCGGGCACCGAAGCCGCGCTACACGCGCGGCGTGCTTGCGAAATTTGCCTTCAACGCATCGAGCGCGAGCTCGGGCGCGGTGCTCGACCGCTTCGAGTAGCGTCGCCTCAAGCCATCAAAGAGAGAAAGCGGCCCGTGGGCCGCTTTTCTTCTTCTTGAGAAATGTGGGCGCGCAGTTTCAGCGCTTCCCTTTCTCGCTGCTCGGGAAGCCGCTCTGCCCCGGCGTCTTTGAATCGAACCGGCTGCCGAGGATCGAGTCGCGGATCTTCTTGCGCTTCTCCGTTCGCTTGCCTTCGATCCGCTCGATCTCGCGCTCGCGCGCGGTCACGATGGCCTGCTCCTTCTTCTTGCTCTTGCCATAGCTGCGGAAGTTGAGGCCCATCCGCTCGAGGTTTTCGCGGCGGCGATTCTCCTTGCGCAGTTCCATCTTCTCCATCTCGCGCCGCTTGTCGAGGCCGGACTTGTCGCTCCAGATCCACCACAGCAGCGCGAGCAGGAAGGGCACGCAGAATTTCCACAGGTCCCCCGTGATGTCCCAGTTCCAGTCGGCGACCGGACCGATGCCGACGACGTTCATCGCAATGATCAGAACGCCGACGATGACGAACAACATGAAGGGCTCCTTCGAGTGGCCGGCACATGGGCGATGTCAACCGGCCCGTGCGCGATCCGTTATCCTGACTGTAGTGCAGCGTCCCCTCCGGACCGAATGAAAGAAAGCATGAAATTCCGCACCTTTTCGCTCTCG
>JBDSAB010000184.1:0-3725 GCA_039922395.1 Caldimonas sp. | reverse complement strand
TCTTCATGGCGCGCGCGCTGATCCCGCAGATGAAGGCGCGCGGCCGCGGCAAGATCGTCAACATCTGTTCGCTGATGTCGAGCCTCGCCCGCCCGACGACGGTGCCGTACCAGGTCAGCAAGGGCGGCATCGCGATGCTGACGCGCGGCCTGGCGGTCGAGCTCGCGCCGCATGGCATCCAGGTCAACGGCATCGCGCCCGGCTTCTTCCGGACCGAGATGAACGCCGCGCTGACGAACAACCCGGAGTTCTCGTCGTGGGTCGAGAAGCGCACGCCCGCGGCCCGCTGGGCCGATCCTGCAGAGCTGGCGGGCGCCGCGGTCTTCCTCGGGTCCGACGCGGCGAGCTTCGTGACCGGGCAGATCCTCTACGTGGACGGCGGCTTCACCGCCTCGATGTAGCGTCGCGCAGGTTGCCGGTGCGCGGCACCGGCTCATCGGCGGAGGTCGCAGCGTGCGCGGCGCGCCAGGCCTCGATGATCGCGAGCAGTTCGTCGGGGTCGGCCGGCTTGGTCAGGTGATGATCGAAACCGGCCTCGCGCGCCCGGTCGCGATCGCCGCGCTGGCCGTAGCCGGTCAGCGCGATCAGCAGCGAATGGTGCGTCTCGGCCACCTCGCGCAGGCGCTGCGCCACCTCATAGCCATCCATCACCGGCAGGCCGATGTCGAGGACGACGACATCCGGTGCGAAAACCGGTGCCGACGCGAGCGCTTCGGCGCCGTCGCCGACCGCCTTGACCTCGTGCCCGGCCATCGCCAGGAACACCGCGGCGGCCTCGGCGGCATCGTGGTTGTCGTCGACGACGAGGATCCGGCAGCCGACCGCTGCCAGCGCCGGCTCGTTGGCGGCCGCATCGTTCGAGCCGACGGCCTCGCTGACGCAGGGCAGCCGGATCCGGAACTGCGAGCCCTTGCCCGGCCCGTCGCTGGTGGCCTCGACCGTGCCGGCATGCAGCTCGACGAGACGCCGCACCAGGGTCAGGCCGACGCCGAGTCCGCCCTGGCTGCGATCGAGCGTCCGCTTGCCCTGCTCGAACAGCTCGAAGACGTTCGGCAGCAGCTCCGGGTCGATGCCGATGCCGTTGTCGGAGACGCCGATCACCGCCTGGCCTTCGGCCGACACCGCGAGTGACAGTTCGATGGCGCCGCCCTCCTCGGTGTACTTCGACGCGTTGTTGAGCAGGTTCGCAACGACCTGCGAGAGGCGGGCGAAGTCGCCGCGCATCCAGACCGGCGCATCGGGCAGCAGCCTGGTCAGGTGGTGGCGGCGTGACTCGAGGTACGGTTTGACGGTCTCGACGCCGTGCGCGAGCACCTCGCGCAGGTCGAGCGACTCGGTCTGCAACGCGATCTTGCCCTGGTTGATGCGGGCGACATCGAGCAGATCCTCGACCAGACGGGTCAGGTGGCTGACCTGGCGGCCCATGATGCCGGTCGCCCAGGTCAGCTTCGGCTCGTCGGGTGTGAGCCGGCGCACGACCTCGAGCGCGGTGCGGATCGGGGCGAGCGGGTTGCGCAGTTCGTGCGACAGCATCGCGAGGAACTCGTCCTTGCGCCGGTTCGACTCCTGCAGCTGGGCTTCGACGCCGCGCCGCTCCTCGATTTCGACCTGCACGCTGCGGTACAGGCGCGCATTCTCGAGGGCGATCGCGGCGCGCTCGACCAGCTCGTGGATGCTGCCCCAGTCGGCATCGGCTTGCCCCGCTTCGGCGATCAGGCCGCCGAGCGCACCGGCCGCGGTGACCAGCGGCAACGCGAGGGTCACGGTCGGTGCGGCGGTGACCGGAACCGGCGCCTTTCCGGCGATCGCCAGGCGCAGCGCGGAGAGGTCGGCATCGGCGACTGCGGTCGGCTTGGCCAACCGGGCCGGCGCGGCCGGGTCGCCGCTCGCCTCTGCGCCGACCACCAGGCTGACCTCGCCGTGCTCGTCGAGCAGCGCGACCTGCGCCTTCGAGACGAACTGCGGCACCAGCATCTCGAGCAGGTGGCGCGCCGCGGTCTCGACGTCGAGCGAGCCGCTCAGCACCCGGCTCGCGTGCGAGAGGAAGTTCGAGCGTCGCGTGTTTTCCTCGGCGACCGCGCGGGCGGCCTCGGCCAGCGCGAGCTCCACGCGCTCGTCGGCACGGCGGCGCAAGCGGCGCTGCATCAGATGCAGATCGACGAAGACCTTGACCTTCGACTGCAGGATCTCCGGCACCATCGGCGACAGGATGTAGTCGACCGCGCCGAGGGAATAGCCGCGGATCGTCTGCATCTCGTCGACGTACGACGTGACGAAGATGATCGGCGTGTGCGCTGAGCGCTTGTACTGGCGGATCAGCCCGGCGGTCTCGAAGCCGTCGATGTCCGGCATGTTGACGTCGAGCAGGATCACCGCGAACTCGCGCTGGAGGATCTCCTTCAGCGCCTCGCTGCCCGACCGCACGCAGACGATCTCGTGGCCAAGGTCCTCGAGAACGGTGCGGAAGACGAGCAGCTTCTCCGGCAGGTCGTCGACGATCAGGATGCTCGCACGCTCGTCGCCCGGATCGCCCAGGTCGTCGAACTGCGAGTGGCTCAGCACAACCAGCCCCTCAGCACGGCGAGCAGGTGCATCGGATCGACCGGCTTGGACAGGTAGTCCCAGGCGCCGGCCTCGATGCATTTCTGCCGGTCGCCCTTCATCGCTTTCGCGGTGACCGCAACCATCGGCAGCTCGCGGCCACGCGGAAGCTTGCGGATCTCCTGCATCGTCGCGATGCCGTCCATCTCCGGCATCATGATGTCCATCAGCACGATGTCGATGTCGGGGTCGTTCTCGACCAGCCGGATCGCCTCGCGGCCGTTGTCGGCCGAGACGATCACCATCCCTTCGTTGTCGAGCACGGTCGCGAGCGCGAAGATGTTGCGCATGTCGTCATCGACGATCAGCGCCTTCTTGCCGTGCAGCGCGAGGTGCGCGCCGTGCACCGCCTCGACGGCGGCGCGCTCGCTGTCGGACATCAGCGCCGGGCTGCGATGGAGCTGCAGTGCGGCGTGCGCGACCAGGGCTTGCAGGGTGTCGCCTTCGCGAACCGCGAAGCTGCGGTGGCGACCGCGCCAGCGGCTCTCCTTCACCCCGGCGCCAGCCCGCAGCACGACCCCGAGCTGGCAGACGCCGTCGCGCCGCTCGGCGGCCTCGGCGACGTCCTCGGGTCCGAAATCGGCGATCGAGTCGTCGACGACCAGGCAGTCGGCCGAAGGCAGCGCGGCGCGAATCGCTGTGGCACTGTCGGCGACGACGGTCTCCACCTCGCCGTCGAGCGAGGCCAGGAACTGATCGCGCAGCGGCGATGCCGGTAGCGCGACGATCAGCTTCCTGGCCGGCCGTTCGCAATAGGCGTAGAGGTCGGCGACGGCGCGGTCGACGAGGTCTTTCGATTGCAGTGGCTTGGCCAAAAAGCCGATCGCCCCGGCCTGCAGCGCCCGCTCGCGTGAGTCGTCCGTCGAGACGACGCAGATCGGGATGTGGCGTGTCACGCCATCGGTTTTCAGGCGGTCGAGGATGCGCCAGCCCTGCATGTCGGGGAGGAAGATGTCGAGCGAGATCACCGACGGGTGGAACTCGCGCGTCATCGTCAGCGCACCGGCGCCGGTGTTGCTGACGAGGCCCTTGAAGCCGGCCAGCCGTGCGGCATCGAGCAGCACCTTCGAGAACGCGAGATCGTTCTCGACGATCAGCATCACGCGGTCGCCGCTGGCGATCGA
>JBDSAB010000183.1:0-3145 GCA_039922395.1 Caldimonas sp. | reverse complement strand
CCGGCCGGCGTCGCGGTGTTCCCGGCCGACGACGCCCATGCCGGCATCTGGCGCGAGCTCGCCGGCGCGCGCCGCACGATCACGTTCGCGCTCGAGGGCGACGCCGACGTGACCGGCCGCGCCGACTGGCAGGCCGATCGCTGGCAGGTCGAGATCCGCACGCCGGCCGGCACGCTCTCGACCCGGCTCGCTGCTGCCGGCCTGCACAACGTCAAGAACGCATTCGCCGCCGCCGCCTGCGCGCTGGCCGCCGGCTGCCCGCTCGATGCGATCGCGGGCGGCCTTGCCGCCTTCGCGCCGGTCAGCGGGCGCTCGCAGACGAAGGCGTTCGAGCGGTCCGGCCGCGCCGTGACCTTGATCGACGACACCTACAACGCGAACCCGGACTCGGTGCGCGCCGCGATCGACGTGCTCGTCGGGCTGACCGCTCCGCGCTGGCTCGTGCTCGGCGACATGGGCGAGGTCGGCGACCAGGGTGTCGCGTTCCATGCCGAGGTCGGCGCCTATGCGAAGGAACGCGGCATCGACACGCTGTGGACCGTCGGCCGGCTCTGCACCCATGCCGCCGCTGCGTTCGCGGGAGCCCGCCATTTCGACGATGTCGAAAGCCTGATGGCCGCACTCGCGCAAGCCCCGGCCTGCAGCGCGGCGCTCGTCAAGGGCTCGCGCTTCATGAAGATGGAACAGGTCGTCGCGGCACTGCTCGCAGTCCCCGGAGCCTCGCATGCTGCTTAGCCTGGCCCAGTGGCTGCAGACGCTGTCGCCGGAGTTCGCCTTCTTTCGCGTGTTCCAGTACATCACCTTCCGCGCGGTGATGGCGGCGATGACCGCGCTGCTGATTGGTCTTGCGTTCGGGCCGTGGGTCATCAGGCGGCTGACGACCCTGAAGATCGGTCAGCCGATCCGCGACTACGGCGTCTCGACCCATCTGGTCAAGAGCGGCACGCCGACGATGGGCGGCGTGCTGATCCTGATCGGGATCGGCGTCTCGACCCTGCTGTGGTTCGACTGGAGCAACCGCTTCGTCTGGATCGTGATGGTCGTGACGATCGGCTTCGGCGCGATCGGCTGGTCGGACGACTGGCGCAAGGTCGTGCACAAGAATCCCGAAGGCATGCCGTCGCGCGAGAAGTACTTCTGGCAGTCGATGATCGGCTTGATCGCCGCGCTGTACCTCGCGTTCAGCGTCTCCGAGACCTCGAACCTGCGGGTGCTGCAGCTTTTCCTGCGCTGGGTGCAGAGCGGCTTCTCGAACGACCTGCCGCCGAAGGCCGACCTGATCGTGCCGTTCTTCAAGACGATCAGCTATCCGCTCGGCGTGTTCGGCTTCATCGCGCTGACCTACTTCGTGATCGTCGGCGCCAGCAACGCGGTCAACCTGACCGACGGCCTCGACGGCCTCGCGATCATGCCGGTCGTGATGGTCGGCTCGGCGCTCGGTGTGTTCGCATACGTCACCGGCAGCTCGGTCTACAGCCGCTACCTGCTGTTCCCGTACATCCCGGGGGCCGGCGAGCTGCTGATCTTCTGCGCCTCGATGGCGGGGGCGGGCCTCGCCTTCCTCTGGTTCAACACCCACCCGGCCCAGGTCTTCATGGGCGATGTCGGCGCGCTCGCGCTCGGCGGCGCGCTCGGCACGATCGCCGTGATCACGCGGCAGGAGATCGTGCTCGGGATCATGGGCGGCGTGTTCGTCGTCGAAGCACTTTCGGTGATGGCGCAGGTGATGTGGTTCAAGTACACGCGCAAGCGCTACGGCGAAGGCCGGCGCTTCTTCAAGATGGCGCCGCTGCACCACCACTTCGAGAAGTCCGGCTGGAAGGAGACGCAGGTCGTCGTCCGGTTCTGGATTGTCACGATGCTGCTCTGCCTGGTCGGGCTCGCGAGCCTGAAGCTGCGCTGATGGATTTCCTCCAAGACACCCCGGTGCTCGTTCTCGGCCTCGGCGAGTCCGGCCTGGCGATGGCGCGCTGGGCCGCGCGCACCGGCGCGCAGGTCCAGGTCTGGGATTCGCGCGAGACGCCGCCGAACGCCGCCGCGTTGCGCGAGCAGGTGCCTTCGGCGACGCTGCTCGGCGGGGCGCTCGACGCCGCGTCGTGCGAGTGCGCGACAGTCGTGCTGAAGAGCCCGGGCCTCGCGCCCGGCGACCCGCGCATCGCGCCGTTCCTCACCGCTGCGATCGCCCGCGGCGCCCGCGTGTCGAACGAGCTCGACCTGTTCGTGCAGGCGCTCGCCGACCTGCGCGCGAGCCGCGACTATGCGCCGAAGATCGTCGCGATCACCGGCACCAACGGCAAGACGACGACGACGGCGATGGCCGCGCAGCTGATCGAGCGCACCGGCCTGCGCGTCGCGATGGCCGGCAACATCGGGCCGACGATGCTGCAGACCCTGGCGGATGCGCTCGATGCCGACGCGCTGCCGGAGGTCTGGGTCCTTGAGCTCTCGAGCTTCCAGCTCGATGGCGTGGAGGGCTTCGAGCCGAGCGCCGCGACGGTGCTGAACCTGACCCAGGACCACCTCGACTGGCACGTCTCGATGGCGGCCTATGCCGCCGCGAAGGGCCGCGTGTTCGGCGAGCGCGCGGTGATGATCGTCAACCGCGACGACGCGGCGGTGGAGCAGCTCGCGCAGCAACGCGCAGTGCGATCGGCACCGAAGCCGGTGCGCGGACGGATGCCCCGCGTCGTCGAGCGCAAGATCGTCCGCTTCGGCCTGACGCCGCCGCTGGTCGCCGGCGACTTCGGCCTGGCGGTCGAGAACGGCATGGCCTGGCTGGTCCGCGCGATGCCGATCGACGAGACCGTGAAGCGGAGCCCGCGGGCCGGCGCGGCGGTCGCGCCGGTCGAGGACATCGTGGTCCAACGCCTGATGCCAGCCGACGCGCTGCGCGTGCGCGGCCGCCACAACGCCGCCAACGCGCTCGCCGCGCTGGCCCTGGCGACCGCGATCGGCTGCCCGCTGGCGCCCATGCTGCACGGGTTGCGCGAGTACGGCGGCGAGCCGCATCGGGTCGAGCACATCGCGACGCTCGACGGCGTCGACGCGTTCGACGACAGCAAGGGCACCAACGTCGGCGCAACGGTCGCTGCGCTGAACGGCCTCGGCGACGACAAGGCGCCGGCCAAGCTGGTCGTGATCCTCG
>JBDSAB010000182.1:0-4706 GCA_039922395.1 Caldimonas sp. | reverse complement strand
CCTTTGCCGTTCGCGTCCTTGAACCAGATCGCGGAGTAGCTCTTGCCATCGTTGACGAACTCGGCGGCCAGGATGCGGCCGACCGCGGCATTCCAGGTGATCGGTTCGCCGTCGGCGGTCAGCGCCTCGTATACGACCGAGAACGTGGCGCCCTTGCGCAGCTCACGGTGGAAGTCGATGTCCGTCGCGAAGACTTCGGCCAGCTGAGTGGCCATCGCATCCGGCATGCGGGCTTCATCGGTTGCCGCGAAGAGCGACGACCGAACGGTCCCGCTTCCCATGCGGACCTGCGCTGCCAACGGTGCGGTCTCGAGCGAGGCGTGCAGGCCGGTCTCGCTTCTTTCGATGCGCAGGCGCGTGAAGCGCGTGCTGATCTGGTCAGGGTTGGGCGCCGCGTAACGCGCGACCAGCTCATCGAGCTCGCCGTTGGCATTGATGCGGACCTGCACCATCTTGCCGCTGCGGCCCTCGAGAACCTTGCGCCCGAGCGGGTCGGTGCGCAGGAAGTTGGCGGCTTGCGGGTCGTTCACCGCCAGACGCCGCAGCAGCGTATCGGCCGTGTCGCTGGACCGGGTCAGGTCGTTGCGATACAGCTGGAGATCATGGTCGGCGAGCGCTTCCAGCTGCGATGCGACACCGTGCTGCACGACCTCTTCGGTAATCATCCGGCGCGGGAGGTCCGCCGGGTCCGGCATCAGTGGCGCAAGGCCGAACGCGGTGGCACCGAAGCCGGCCAAGGCAAGACTGATCGCCGCGGCGATCTTGCGCGGATGGCGGGAAACGAAGTGTCGGGTTTGCGCGGCGACGGTGTCGAACGCGCGATCTACAGGATCAAGCGAATTCAATTTTGGCGGAGCGATCGAGCGCTCTGTCATTCGGCACGCGACGGTCGTCTCGTGCGTCGGTTGATCTTCACCGCGAAGGCGTCCACTAGAATCCGTGGCGCTCGGCCGGCCTGTCTGGAACGGTCCTGCAGTGGTCCCGCAACCGCTGCGCAGTATACCCACTCGGACATTCGCGCAACTCCTCAATTGCCCGCCATCAGAGCGGACTTTGCCCAGGCTGTTCCCACCTTGAAACATGAAGTTACAGACTCCGTGGCAGCCGCGTTGGCGGTCTCGAAACGGGGGATCGACGAGTTGCTGCCCGAGCACGAGTGGGTGGCGAAGCTGTCGAAGGCAGAAGCAACCGGTGTGCCACTGCGCATCAAGCTCGGCCTGGACCCGACCGCGCCGGACATCCATGTCGGACACACCGTCGTCCTGAACAAGATGCGGCAGCTCCAGGACCTGGGGCACACCGTGATCTTCCTGATCGGCGACTTCACCTCGATGATTGGTGACCCGTCGGGACGCAACGCGACCCGCCCGCCGCTGACTCGCGAACAGATCGAGGCGAACGCCGAGACCTACTACGCACAGGCGAGTCTGGTGCTCGACCCGGCCCGCACGGAGGTTCGCTACAACTCTGAATGGAGCGATCCGCTCGGCGCCCGCGGCATGATCGAGCTGGCGGCGCGCTACACCGTGGCGCGAATCCTCGAGCGCGACGACTTCACGAAGCGGCTGAAGTCCGGCACGCCGATCAGCGTCCACGAGCTCCTCTACCCGCTGATGCAGGGCTACGACTCGGTCGCGCTGAAGAGCGATCTCGAGCTCGGCGGCACCGACCAGAAATTCAATCTGCTGGTCGGGCGGGTCCTGCAGGCCGAGTACGGTCAGGAGCCGCAGTGCATCCTGACGATGCCCTTGCTCGAGGGCCTCGACGGCGTCGAGAAGATGTCGAAGAGCAAGGGCAACACGATCGGCATCACCGAACCGGCCAACGCGATGTTCGCGAAGCTGCTGTCGGTCAGCGATTCGCTGATGTGGAAGTACTACACGCTGTTGAGCTTCCGGAGCGAGGCCGAGATCGCGCGCCTGAAGGGCGAGGTCGATGCCGGACGCAACCCGAAGGACGCCAAGGTCATGCTCGCGCGCGAGATCACGACGCGATTCCATGGCTCAGCCGCGGCCGACGGCGCCGAAGCCGATTTCCAGCTGCGTGCGCGCGGCGGCATCCCCGACGAGATACCGGCCGTTGCGCTGAGCGGTGCGCCGCTCGGCATCGGTGCACTCCTGAAGCAGGCGAATCTCGCACCATCGACGAGCGAGGCGCTGCGCCTCGTCGATGGCGGCGGCGTGCGCATCGACGGTGCGCCGGTCGCCGATCGCAGCTTGAAGCTCGCCGCCGGCTCGTATGTGGTCCAAGTCGGCAAGCGGAAGTTCGCGCGTGTGACGCTCGCGTGATCGGGCGCCGTCGTGCAGGTCCAAACGCTGCTCCGGCTGTCGATCGCGACGGCCCTCGTGACGATCGCGGTCAAGGGGTTGGCGTGGTGGATCACCGGCTCGGTCGGTCTGCTGTCCGACGCGATGGAATCGTTCGTCAATCTGGCGTCGGCCCTGTTCGCGGTGGCGATGGTCACGATCGCGCAGCGCCCGGCCGATGCCGATCATCCGTTCGGCCACACCAAGGCCGAGTATTTCTCGAGCGGCTTCGAGGGCCTGATGATCGTCGGTGCGGCCATTGCGATCATCTGGGCGGCGGGGCGTCGCCTCCTGGCGCCGCAACCGATCGAATCGCTGGGCTGGGGCCTGAGCCTGACCGTCGCGAGCTCGCTCCTCAACTGGGCGCTCGCCCACCGCATGATGATCGGTGCCCGCGAGCACCGGTCGATCGCGCTCGAGGCCGACGCGCGGCACCTCTACACCGACGTCTGGACTTCGGCCGGCGTGGTGCTCGGCCTGGTGATCGTGCACCTCACCGGCTGGCTCGTTCTCGATCCGCTGATCGCGATCGCGGTCGCGCTGAACATCCTGCGTGAGGGCGGCCGTCTCGCCTGGCGCTCGATCGAAGGGCTGATGGACACCGCGGTCGAGTCGGATGTCCGCGCCGAGATCGATCGCACGTTGGCGCGCTTCGCCCACAGCACGATCCGCTTCGACCACATCGTGACGCGACGCGCCGGACGCCGCCGCTTCGTCGACATGCACATGCACATGCCCGGTGGCTGGTCGCTGCGTCGTGCAGCCACGTTGCGAGGCGAGGTGGAGCAGGCGCTGATGAGCGATGTGCACGGTCTGCGCGCATCGATCCAACTTCTTCCGAGCGATGTCGAAGCGCACTTCGACGACGCGAACGGCCCGGCGTGATCGCGTTGCTGCAGCGCGTCCGATCGGCGCGCGTGGAGGTCCAGGATCAGGTCGTCGGCGCGATCGGCGCCGGGTTGCTGGTCTTCGTCTGCGCCGAACCGGCGGACACCGAGGCGATCGCGGACCGGCTGGTCGAGAAGATCCTGAAGCTGCGCATCTTCGCTGACGATGCGGGCAAGATGAACCGCAGCGTGGTCGACATCGCCGGAGGATTGGTGATCGTCAGCCAGTTCACCTTGGCCGCCGACACGAGCGGCGGCAACCGGCCGGGATTCGCTGGCGCGGCCGGCGCCGAGCTCGGCCGGCGGCTTTACGAGCGCTGCGTCGAGACGGCCCGCCGCCACCACTCCACGGTGGCGACAGGCGTCTTCGGTGCCGACATGCAAGTGCACCTCGTCAACGACGGACCGGTGACGATCCCGCTGACGTTGCGCGCCTAGAACATCAGTCGGCGTACTGCCCGGCCGCCTTGATGATCGGCGCCCATTTGCTGATCTCGGCCTCGACGAACTTCTTGTGCTCGGCACCGCCGACCCGCGCATCGGTGATGATGACGGCGCCGAGCGCTTCTTCCCGCTTGACGAAGTCCGGGTCCTTCAAGGCGGTGCGCAATGCGCTGTTGACTTTGTCGACCACGGCCTTCGGCGTGCCCTTCGGCGCGTAGAGGGCGTGCCAGATCGACACGTTGAAGCCCTTCAGCCCTGCCTCGTCGAGCGTCGGCAGGTTCTTCAGCGCCGGCGTCGTCAGGCGCTTCGACGTGGTGACGGCGTAGGCCTTGACCTTGCCGGTCTCGATCTGTCCGCTGGTGTTGGTGGTCTGGTCGCACATCAGGTCGACCTGGCCGCCGAGCAGATCGCTCATCGCCGGCGCCGTGCCCTTGTACGGAACCGTCTGCATGTCGATCTTGGTGGTGCTCTGAAACAAGAGGCCGCACAGGTGCGAAGCGGCGCCGAGGCCGGCGTTCGCGAGGTTGATCTTGCCCTTGTTGGCCTCGAGCCACTTCATCAGCTCGGCGTAGTTGTTCGCCGGCAGGCTCGGCTTGCCGATCAGGGTCATCGGCACCTCGTTGATCATGCCGAGGTACTCGAAATCGCCCAGCGTGTCGTACTGCATCTTGCGGTAGAGCGCCGGCGCGGTGCTCATGCCGATGTGATGCAGCAACAGCGTGTAGCCGTCGTTCGGCGCGCGTGCGACCTTGGCCGCACCGAGCGTGCCGCCGGCGCCGCCGACGTTCTCGATGATGATCGTCTGACCGTTCATGGGCTTCCGCATCGCTTCGGCCAGGTCGCGTGCGACCTTGTCGGTCGGGCCGCCCGCTGCGAACGGCACGATGATCGTGACCGGCTTGTCGGGATATTCGGCCCACGCGGTGGCGCAGAGCAGGGCGGCGGTGGCGGCAATCAGCAGACGCTTCATCGAATCCTCACATGCAAATGGAATGGGCCGATTGTCGGCACTGGGGTGGTTTCCGCCATGGCGAAAACCATGTAAACCCGACCTCGCCGAGGGTCAAGC
>JBDSAB010000181.1:0-4624 GCA_039922395.1 Caldimonas sp. | reverse complement strand
GTCGCGACCTCGGCGATCGCGCGCACCTGCGTCGTCAGGTTGGCGGCGAGCTCGTTGACGTTCTCGGTCAGGCCCTTCCAGGTGCCCGCCGCGCCGGGGACCTTGGCCTGGCCGCCGAGCTTGCCCTCGACGCCGACCTCGCGCGCGACCGTCGTCACCTGATCGGCGAACGTCGCCAAGGTGTCGGTCATGCCGTTGATCGTCTCGGCGAGCGCCGCGATCTCGCCCTTTGCCTCGACAGTCAGCTTCTGCTTCAGGTCGCCGTTGGCGACCGCCGTCACGACCTTCGCGATCCCGCGCACCTGGCCGGTCAGGTTGCCGGCCATGAAGTTGACGTTGTCGGTCAGGTCCTTCCAGGTCCCGGAGACGCCGCGCACCTGCGCCTGCCCGCCGAGCCGCCCTTCGGTGCCGACCTCGCGCGCGACCCGCGTCACCTCGGCGGCGAACGACGACAGCTGGTCGACCATCGTGTTGATCGTCGCCTTCAGCTCGAGGATCTCGCCCTTCACGTCGACCGTGATCTTCTCGGACAGGTTGCCCGCGGCGACCGCCTTCGTCACGTCGGCGATGTTGCGCACCTGCGAGGTCAGGTTCGACGCCATCAGGTTCACCGAGTCGGTCAGGTCCTTCCAGGTGCCGGCGACGCCCTGCACGTCGGCTTGCCCGCCGAGCTTGCCTTCGGTGCCGACCTCGCGCGCAACCCGCGTCACTTCGGCGGCAAAGGATCGGAGCTGGTCGACCATCGTGTTGATCGTGTTCTTCAGCTCGAGAATCTCGCCCTTCACGTCGACGGTGATCTTCTTCGACAAGTCACCGGCCGCGACGGCGGTCGTCACCTCGGCGATGTTGCGCACCTGCGAGGTCAGGTTGCCGGCCATGAAGTTGACCGACTCGGTCAGGTCCTTCCACGTGCCCGCGACGCCTTGCACATCTGCCTGCCCGCCGAGGATGCCTTCGGTACCGACCTCGCGCGCGACCCGCGTCACTTCGGCCGCGAACGAGCGCAACTGATCGACCAGCGTGTTGACGGTGTTCTTCAGCTCGAGGATTTCGCCCTTGCCGTCGACGGTGATCTTCTTCGACAGGTCGCCGGCCGCGACCGCCTTCGTCACGTCGGCGATGTTGCGGACCTGGCCGGTCAGGTTCGACGCCATCGAGTTGACCGACTCGGTCAGGTCCTTCCACGTGCCCGCGACGCCCTGCACGTCGGCCTGGCCGCCGAGCTTGCCTTCGGTGCCGACCTCGCGCGCGACCCGCGTCACTTCGGCGGCGAACGACGACAGCTGGTCGACCATCGTGTTGATGGTGTTCTTCAGCTCGGAGATCTCGCCCTTCACGTCGACCGTGATCTTCTTCGACAGGTCACCGGCCGCCACGGCAGTCGTTACCTCGGCGATGTTGCGAACCTGCGAGGTCAGGTTGCCGGCCATGAAGTTGACGGACTCGGTCAGGTCTTTCCACGTGCCGGCAACGCCCTGCACGTCGGCCTGGCCGCCGAGCTTGCCTTCGGTACCCACTTCGCGCGCCACGCGGGTCACCTCGGCGGCGAACGATCGGAGCTGGTCGACCATCGTATTGATGGTGGCCTTCAGTTCGAGGATCTCGCCCTTCACGTCCACCGTGATCTTCTTCGAGAGGTCGCCGGCCGCGACCGCCTTCGTGACGTCGGCGATGTTGCGCACCTGGCTCGTCAGGTTGCCGGCCATCGAGTTGACCGAATCGGTCAGGTCCTTCCAGGTCCCCGAGACGCCTTCGACGCGCGCCTGCCCGCCCAGCGAACCTTCGGTGCCGACTTCGCGCGCGACCCGCGTCACTTCCGATGCGAACGACCGGAGCTGGTCCACCATCGTGTTGATCGTGTTCTTCAGCGTCAGGAACTCGCCCTTGACGTCAACGTCGATCTTCTTCGACAGGTCGCCCTTCGCCACCGCGGTCGTCACGTCGGCGATGTTGCGGACCTGGTCCGTCAAATTGCCGGCCATCGAGTTGACCGAGTCGGTCAGGTCCTTCCAGGTGCCGGCGACGCCCTTCACCTTGGCCTGGCCGCCCAGCTTGCCTTCGGTGCCGACCTCGCGCGCGACCCGCGTCACTTCGGCGGAGAAGTTGCCGAGCTGCTCGACCATCTTGTTGATCGTCTTCGCGGTGCGGAGGAACTCGCCTTCGAGCGGCCGCCCTTCGACCTCGAGCGCCATGCTCTTCGAGAGGTCGCCCTGGGCAACCGCGCCGATCACGCGCGCGACCTCGCTGGTCGGGTGGACGAGGTCGTCGATCAGCGAGTTGATGCACTCGACCGATTCGCCCCAGAAGCCGCGCGCCTCGCGCAGCGACGCGCGCTGCTTCAGCTTGCCTTCCTTGCCCACGACCAGGCTGAGGCGCGCCAGCTCCTCGGCCATGGCCGCGTTCTGCTCGACGACGTCGTTGAAGGCGTCGGCCACCTTGCCGGCGACACCCGTCCAATGCAACGGCAGGCGGACTTCGGCATCGCCCTTGCGCAAGGCGGTCAAGGCCACCAGCAGCGCGTTCAGCTCCTCGAGACGGCCACTGACATTCGGATCGTCGACCACCTTCATCGATCACTCTCCCAAGTGCTTTTTGTAGGCGTGCCTATGCGCTTGGAGCGGGCACCGCGCCAAGTCTCTCAGCCCGAGACGCCTCGTCCTGTCAGCGAACGCCTTGATTTGAGTCCGTAGAAACCCTGAATCCGATCGACGTCTTCGATGGGTCGGGCCGCGTGGAGCTCGACCGCCACCCGCGCCGGCTCGCACCTATGATTCCGCGCTGCAAACCTGCCTTTTGATTGCCGCCTCTACACGGCGAGCACCCATGCCCACCGACGCGTCGATGCCATCTGCCGCCAAGGGACCACCCGCGCAGCGCTACGCCGATCTGCCCGGCCCGCCGCGCTGGCCGATCGTCGGCAATCTGCTGCAGATCCAGCCCGGCGGCCTGCATCGTCAGCTCGAAGGCTGGGCCGAGCGTTACGGCAGCGCATTCCAGCTCCGCTTCGGCCGGCGTCGCGTCCTCGTGATGAGCGATCACGCCACCATCGGCAGCGTGCTGCGCGACCGGCCGGACCGGTTCAACCGCCCGGTCTATTCGGCGATGGTCCTGCGCGAGATGGGCCTGCAGGTCGGCCTGTTCTCGGCCAACGGCGACATCTGGCGGCGCCAGCGGCGGATGGTGATGGCGGGGTTCGACCCGACGCATGTCAAGGACTACTTCCCGTCGCTGCTGCGCGTCGCGCAGCGCCTGCAGGGCCGCTGGCGAAAGGCGGCAGCCAGCGGCGCCCGGATCGATCTGCAGGCCGACCTGATGCGCTTCACGGTCGACGCGATCGCTGGCCTCGCGTTCGGCTCCGAGGTCAACACGCTGGAGTCTGACGACGACGTGATCCAGCGCCACCTGAACCAGATCTTCCCGGCGCTGTCGCGGCGAATTCTGGCCCCGGTGCGCTACTGGCGCTACGTCAAGCTGCCCGCGGATCGCACGCTCGATCGCAGCGTGCAGTCGGTGCGCGCGGCGATCGAAGGCTTCATCGCCCAGGCGCGTGAGCGGATCGCACGCGAGCCGGAGCGCCGGGAGCATCCGCGCAATCTGCTCGAGGCGATGATCAACGCGGCCGACGAAGGCGGCAGCGGCCTCGACGATCGTGACGTCGCCGGCAACGTGCTCGTGATGCTGCTCGCCGGCGAGGACACGACCGCGAACACGCTGGCCTGGCTGATCCACTTTCTGCACGCGAATCCGGAGGTCGAGCGGCGCGCTCGCGACGAAGTGATGGGGCTGGCGCCAGACCCCGCGTCGTACACGCCAGAGACGATCGGCGCGCTCGACTATGTCGAGGCGTGCGCGATGGAGACGATGCGGCTCAAGCCGGTGGCGCCGATCCTGCCGGTGCAGGCCATCGCGGACACCGTCGTCGCCGGCATCGAGGTGCCGGCCGAGACGATGATCTTCAGCCTGATGCGGCGCGACGCGCTCGCCGCCGCGAACTTCGCGGAACCGCTCGACTTCCAACCCGAGCGCTGGCTCGCCGGGTCGCCGACCGCCACGCTGACTTCCGCCAAGCGGATCTCGATGCCGTTCGGCGCCGGCCCGCGCATCTGCCCCGGCCGCTATCTCGCGCTGATGGAAATGAAGATGGCGATCGCGATGCTGCTCGCGTCGTTCGAGATCGCAGAGGTTGGCACCGCCGACGGCGAGGCGCCGCGCGAGCACCTCGCGTTCAGCATGGGCCCGGTCGGCCTGCGGATGCGGCTGAAGCTGCGCGCCGCGGGCACCGCCGCGACGACGAGCGACAGCGCGACGGAAGTTCGCTACTAGGCCGCGCGGCGCGCCGGTTCCGGGATCACGAGCGACCGGCCGGTCGCCGGATCGAACAGGTGGACCGCACCGGTCTCGACCGCGAGGCCGACCTTGTCGCCGGGCTGCACGGCCGAGCGGCCGTGCAGCACCAGCACGATCTGCGATCCGCCGACCTGGACCAGCAGCTCGGTCTCGGCACCGGTCGGCTCGACGACGATCACCTCGGCCTGGACCGAGGCGTCCGGTCCGGCGACCGACAGGTGCTCAGGCCGCACGCCGTAGGTCACCGCCTGGCCGTCGACACCCGGGCCACCCGCCT
>JBDSAB010000180.1:0-3702 GCA_039922395.1 Caldimonas sp. | reverse complement strand
TGCAGCGGGAAGCCATAGCCGGTCAGGTAGACCATGTCGATGTCGGAGGCGCGCAGCGCGATCCCCTCGTCGACGATCTTCGCGCCCTCGTTGACGAGCGCGAACACCAGGCGCTGAACGATCTCGTCGTCGCCGATCTTGCGCGGCTTGATACCGAGGTCGGCGCGGTGCTTCTCGATCATGTCGGTGACGACCTTCGACGGGATCGCGTCGCGCTTGCCCGGCTTGTAGTCGTACCAGCCGGCGCCGGTCTTCTGGCCGAAGCGGCCCAGTTCGCACAGCAGGTCGGCGGTCTTCGAGTAGCGCAGGTTCGGCTTCTCGACGTAGCGGCGCTTCCGGATGTACCAGCCGACGTCGTTGCCGGCGAGGTCGCCCATCCGGAACGGGCCCATCGCCATCCCGAACTTCTCCATCGCCTTGTCGACCTGCTCCGGCGTCGCGCCCTCCTCCAGCAGGAAGCCAGCCTGGCGCGAGTACTGCTCGATCATGCGGTTGCCGATGAAGCCGTCGCAGACGCCCGAGACGACGGTCGTCTTCTTGATCTTCTTGCCGAGCTGCATCACGGTCGCGAGCACATCCTTCGCGGTCTTTTCGCCGCGGATCACCTCGAGCAGCTTCATCACGTTGGCCGGGCTGAAGAAGTGCATCCCGATCACGTCCTGCGGCCGCTTCGTGAACGATGCGATCTTGTTGACGTCCAGGGTCGAGGTGTTCGACGCGAGAATCGCGCCCGGCTTCATCACCTCGTCGAGCGTCTTGAAGACCTGCTCCTTGACGCCCATGTCCTCGAACACCGCCTCGATCACGAGGTCGGCATCCTTCAGGTCGTCATACTTGAGCGTCGTCGACAGCATGCCGAGACGCTGGTCGAGCTTGTCCTGCTTCAGCTTGCCCTTCTTGACCTGCGCCTCGTAGTTCTTGCGCATCGTGCCGACGCCCTTGTCGAGCGCTTCCTGCTTCATCTCGAGCATCACGACCGGAATGCCGGCGTTCAGGAAGTTCATCGCGATGCCGCCGCCCATCGTGCCGGCGCCGATCACCGCGACCTTGTTGATCGTGCGGGTCGGCGTGGTATCGGGCACATCGGGGATCTTCGAGGTCGCGCGCTCCGCCATGAAGGCATGGCGCAGCGCCTTGCTCTCGGGCGTGACGAGCATGCCGAGAAAGAGCTCGCGCTCGTAGCGGATGCCGTCGTCGAACTTCATCGTCGTCGACGCGGCCACCGCATCGACGTTCTTCAGCGGAGCCGGGAAGTTCTTGCTCATCGCGCCGACGGTGTTGCGCGCGAACTGCAGGTAGGCCTGCGCGTTCGGGTGCACGACCTTGAGGTTGCGGATCAGCGGCAGTGGCCGCACGTCGGCCTTCTCCTGTGCGAATGCGACTGCGCCGGCAACGACATCGCCGTCGACGAGCTTGTCGATCAGCTTCTGGCCCGGCATCTTGGCCAGCACTTCGCTCGCGACCGTCTCGCCGCTGACGATGAGGTTGAGCGCAGTTTCGAGGCCGAGCACGCGCGGGAATCGCTGGGTGCCGCCGGCCCCCGGCAGCAGCCCGATCTTGACCTCCGGGAAGGCGATCTTGCAGCCCGCCGCGGCGACCCGGTAGTGGCAGCCGAGCGCCAGCTCGAGACCGCCGCCCATCGCGACGCTGTGCAGCGCAGCGACGACCGGCTTTGCACTGCCTTCGATCGCCAGGATCAGGTTCGGCAGGCTCGGCTCGGCAACCGCCTTCGGCGAGCCGAACTCGCGGATGTCGGCGCCGCCGGAGAACGCCTTGCCGGCGCCGGTGATCACGATCGCCTTGACGCCGCTTTCGCTGGCGGCGCGCTCGAGGCCCTCGGCGATGCCGCGCCGGGTGTCGTAGCCGAGGCCGTTGACCGGCGGGTTGTTCAACGAGATGACGGCGACATCTCCGCGGACTTCATAGGTGGCGCTCATGCGTGCGATCCTCGTGGCAACAACAACGGTCGGCGATTTTAGGCGGCCGCCTGCGCGCCGCCTTGTCCCTGCGGCGACAGCGCAAGGTGGTTATGCAGCGTATGCCTTTTCGAGCAGAGGGATCGGCCCGGTCCGCAAACCCGACCCCGGGAAAACACCCGTCGTCCGCAGCACCGCGCGGCTCAGCCGGGCTTCAGCCAGTCGGTGCGGCGGGAGGCGAAGCCGGTCACGTAGCGCGTCAGCCAGCGCGGCGTGACCTGGGCCCAGGCCGCGGTGATCTGGTTCGGCAGGCCCGGCACCAGGATGACCTGGCCGGACATCAGCGCGCGATAGGCCTGGGCTGCCACGTCGGTCGGATCGGAGACCAGCTGCTTCGGCAGCTTGGCTGCCGCGGCCGATCCAGACTTGATCTCGGTGACCATGTCGGTGTCGGTCATGCCGGGGCAGAGCGCGCTGACCTTGACGCCGCTGCCCTTCAGCTCCTCGGCGAGCGCCTCGCTGAACGACAGCACATACGCCTTGCTCGCCGCATACGCCGCCATCGACGGCACCGGCTGGAAGGCGGCCAGCGACGCGACGTTGAGGACCCGGCCGAAGCCGCGCTCGACCATCGCCGGCAGCAGCAGGCCCGTCAGTTCGGTGAGCGCGCGGACGTTGAGGTTGACCAGGCCGACGATCTTGTCGGTCGCGCTCTGTGCGAACGGACCGACGTCGATCACGCCGGCGTTGTTGACGAGGATGCCGACCGCTTCGCCGTCGGCCTGCGCGGCCTTGACGACCGCCGCCGGCCCGGTCGGCTTGGCCAGATCCTGGACGATCAGCTTGACGTCGACGTGATGCTCTTTCTCGAGCTCCGTCGCAAGCTGCTGCAGCATCTCGCGCCGCCGCGCGACCAGGGTCAGGCGATGGCCGTGCCTTGCGAACTCGCGCGCCAGCTCGGCGCCGATGCCGGCCGACGCGCCCGTGATGAGCACCCGGCCGACCTCGTGGCCGCCGATGACGAGCGGATCGAGCTTGATCTTCGTGCGCGTGACCATCGGTCTCTCCCCGCTTCAGTGGAACTACCATCGCGAAGCTAGCGGCGGGGTCCCAGACTGTCAACACGAGTCGGCCGGTGTGCCGCGGCCCGGGCCGATTAGGTCGGATGGACTAACTATCGACGGTTCCTAGCTTCACACGCCCATGCCTTCTCGCCGACGATCACTCCGTTCCAAACAACTGCACGGAGAAACACAATGTCCACCCTGACCCTCAGCACTGTCGCGATCGATATCGTCGGCCAATACCACCTCGCCGGCCAGCACCTGGCCCGCGCCTACCAGACCGGCGTGCAACGCGCTGCCGGTGCCCTGACCGAGCGCTTCGCGACTGCCCTGCAATCGCGCGAGATGCCGCTCGTCAACGACTCGGTCAAGAGCAGCCTGATCGTGGCCCAGAAGCACGTCACCGAGCTCGTCGCCGAAGGCCTGCGCACCAGCAGCGCCGCCGTCGCGACGCTCAACGACCGCATCGCCGATGGCGTGAAGGTCGGCATCGAGCGCATGGCCGGTACCGCAGCGCGCGTCGATGCGGCGCTCGAGCGCGACGACGCCCGCACGCTGAACGTGCTGGCCCTGCCGTCGGCCCAGCTGTCGCTGTCGGTCGCCAGCGCCGTTGCCGACGGCGCCAAGCGCCTCGGCGACCGCGTGCTCGCGGCTGAAGCCGACGTGATCGACGCTCCGGTGGCCCCGAAGGCCGCGAAGCGCACGACCCGTCGCGCCTGATC